>CAYFUK010000021.1:0-3384 GCA_964346325.1 uncultured Candidatus Peribacteria bacterium
TTAAATATAATTCTTTTGTTCACAATAAGTTTACTCGCCGCCTGGATTTGGGGATTGTAGAATTTCATCCAAAGCAGCTTTTATTTTGCCCGTGGCAGCATGAAAATCCACACCTCTTTCTTCCAGGGCCCCTGACATTTTAGGCCCGAATTTTTCGGCAATAACCATGTGTATATTTTTATCCGCCAGCATTTTTGCAACGGAAAATCCCGCACCGCCACCGCCGAAACTGAACGGGTTATCGATTGCTTCAAGCAATTTTTTTGAATCGTCAAAAATAAGATAATAGGGCGCTCTGCCGGCACGATCACTTATTGTTGAATCTTCATGTTTTTCGGTTGATGCTACTGCGATTTTCATTTTTTTTCGGTTAATAATAATTTGTTTACAATGAATCCGTTAAATACGGAGAAAACGATCATAAAAAAAGTAAGGATTATTACGAATAAATATCCGAAATAAAAAATCATCATCGGCAACATGGGTACTTTTATTGCACGGTTATATAAAAAAACCGTTATAAGTGAATTGTTTGCTCCTTTTTCTTTAAGGTCGGATAAAAGGGGATACCACATATAAATCGGACCTGAAGATAAAATCCCGAATAGAATTGCAAAAATATAACCTTTTATGCCCGATTCATGTCCAAGAATTTTAACAATTTTTTTTGAGCTTAATATCAGGTTAAATATAAAAATTAAAACAAAAACCAGAACAAAAACAGGCAAAACCGATCTTAAAAGATTAAAAAAAGTATTAAACGAATCACTTATCAATCCGGGATTTGCAAAGAAAAATCCTATATATAAAGCAATTACAATAATAAACAGTTTTTGATTTCCGCTTGTTTTTACTAAAAGATTTTTCATTAAAATAAGCTTAGTGTTACCATTGTTAATACGGAAATAACAATAGCGCTTATAAAAGCGACTATGTTTCGGTAAAAAGCGAATTTTCTGCCAAGCATTAAAGATTCCGCAGGAAGCTGCACAACTCCCACGGTGACCCAGCTTAATATAAAAGCGGCTACCGCCACCAGTCCGACTCCCTGATCCAAAAGTTCTCCCCCGATTATATAACTGTTTAACGGGTTGCCTGCCGCTATGCTTCCAAAAACAGCCCCGATCACGGAATCCATAATTTGATTCTGAGTAAAAATTTTATTGTAAAACTCCTTTGGCACAGCATTTATAAAAAGAGCTATAAGCAGTAAAACGGATATCAAAATAAGTATGCTTCTTTTTAAAGCATTTAAAGTTTTAAGGCCCGCCTCTTTCAATTTTTTTGAATTCATACTATTAATAAACTATGCTTCTTATTTTTAATGTCAATAAATATTAAATTATGAAAAAAACAACATCATTTATAATTGCGGTTTTTATATTTACTTCTTGTGCTTTTGCTTATTCCGATGTCTCGAACAATACCGCAATCGATTACATAACAGATTCCGGTATTGTTGAAGGGTACGAAGACGGGACTTTTCGTCCGTATAATAAGATAAACCGGGCTGAATTCACAAAAATTTTAATAGAAGCCAAAACAGAAAAGAATCCCACTGAATATGCGGAAGCTTGTTTTAGTGATTTTGATGAATCGCAGTGGTTTGCATCTTATGTTTGTTATGCGAAATCGGAGGGCATAATAAGCGGATACCCGGATGGAAGTTTCGGTGCTGCAAATAATATTAATATGGCCGAGGCTTCGAAAATTCTGGTTAATGTCTTTGAGATTGAACATGTGCCGGGCCCGGGAAGCACCTGGTACAGCCCATATACAGACACTCTTATTGCAAATAATTATGTTCCCGATTCCGTTAACCATGCCGATCAAAAAATCACGCGCGGTGAAACGGCCGAGATGATCTGGAGAATAATGGAAGAAAAGCACGATCAGCCGGCTGCGGAATCTATAGATAGTTCGCAATGCCAACCTTTGGGTGAAGATTTGCCCTCAAATATAAATATGAATAAAGTTCGCGAAGCATGGCTGGAGTGGTACAACGAAGAACGCCGCTCACTCGGCCTGCACGAATATACATATAACGATCAACTAAACAGAACCGCCACTATCTGGAGCCGGACTTCCCGCGACCGCGGCTATATGGATCACAAACGCGACACATCAAGCGGTTATTACGATTTTTACGGAATTTTAGACTGGTTTAAAGAACTCGGACTGGAATTTCAAGACGATATGTTCAGTGAAAATATAGCCTGGGAAATGTACTATTGTGATGTTTCAGAGCCCGACTGCACACAACAAATGATTGATTCCGTGCGCAAGGGTTTTAATTTTTTTATTGGTGAAAAAGGCACTTCTTACACGGCACATTACGACAGCATGGTGAGCCCCGATTACAATATTATAGGTTTTGGAGTGGCAATTGATGACGAGGCCGACAAGTACTATTTAACCGTGCACTATGCAAAAGGCATAGCAAACGAACCAATGAGAATTTGCGATTAATCGATTTTATATGAAGGACGACTTTGAATGCCTGCGATGCGGAAATTGCTGCGAAACATATGCTGTAAATCTTCCCGGTGGTGCTCGAAAAGAAGCATTTACATTATGCGATCATCTAAGGCAGTCGGTTTTTAAAAAGGGAGTTTTAACAATGGCTTCATGCGAACTGCACGGTAAGCCCGAACAGCCCGATGTTTGCGACAAAACTTTTCGTACAGACAGCGTTTTAAGCGATTTTGAAGGGCCCTGCAAAATAGGCAAAACAGTTTGGTCAAGGAGGTCAGCCAGATATGGCGACGAAAGGATCCCTGAACGGGTGCGTAACGTTTTAGCTTATGCCGATGCCGATTCCGATGCCGACGATGCAAGAAAAAAGCGGTAACTATAAATGAAGCACCGCTTTTTTTATGTTTTTGTGTATTATCTCTGGTGTCCCGAGTGTTTATCTATTCATGCCCATTCTTTTTCTTTGCCCCATTTGTGGTTGGTTTTGCTGGTTTTTTTGCATTTTAGCATGCATTTTTTTTTGCGGAAGTCCAAGTTCTTCAGCAATTTCACGAGCAGCCTGTCTGTGATTGTGCATTTCCTGAAATCTGCTGAAGTTATCTTCATTTATAACTTCCAATAAACGTTCAGGTGCAAGTTTCGCGAATGCTCGGTAGTCACCGTTTTCAACAGCGGTTTTCATTTCTTCCATGTGCTGTTGCATTGGCCTTTCAATGTTTTCGGGCCTTTTAACGTTGTCAGCTGATGCAATTAAGCTCAGACTTGAGAACGCGATTGCCGCCGCCAATGTTGTTGTTAGTAACCATTTTGATGTTTTCATTTTTGGTTTGGTTAGAAATATAAAATTAAGTATTAGCCGGCTTACACTTATTACTACAATTTGCGTTTAAAATTTCTTTCAAAAATGTA
>CAYFUK010000021.1:3484-19575 GCA_964346325.1 uncultured Candidatus Peribacteria bacterium
GGCTACCCCACAAAGCCAGGCTACCCCACAAAGCCTGGCTACCCCACATAGCCAGGCTACCTCCCAAACCTTTTTTGGTTCAATCGGTCTTTTAGTACTTTTGCGGGTCTGAGGCTTTCTGCTTTAAATGCATCCTTTCCTTCAATCGAACCCACTGCAACAATAATATCGCCGTTTTTTATTTGCATGATTGGTGGAATCCGGGCATCACTTATATCCACTTTCCATTTTTTCCCGCTTAAGTCATCCATAATAATCATTGAATCCCCATTTACTTTGATTATACGACCCGGCAAAACGCCCCTTTCCGGTGCATGCCACACTTTCTCCCTGAATTCCTGAAATTCGCGGTATGGTGCAACTTTGTCTCTCATAAAGTTTTCCATTCCTTCCGCTGTTCTGTTGGCAAACATAATACTCCCCAAAATAAAAGAAATAACTATACTTAAAGCAAGAACAACCCACGGGCTCACTTTGTATCCTTTTTCTGTTTTTTCAAAAAGTTTAAAAGCGACAAAAACCATTAATCCGATAATCAAAATCCACATATAAGGCAAAACAATCAAAAATCCTCCAACAAAACCTCCCGGCAATCGTCCCAAAATTCCCCAGTCATTTACAACAAACAGTTTATATAATCCCAAAGCAACCGCCGCACTTCCGATAAAAATACTTAAAGCAAACAAAAGCCATACAGCAATGTGCCCAAGTACAAACATCCACTTTGGTAGAGGTTTTATATCTTTTTCATTTATTCTTTCGATTACATTTTTACTTATTTTGCTCATTATATAAGGTTTTAAATTTAGACTTTGCTCTGTGCAAGAGGGTTGCGACCGTCCCCGGCGGTTTTCTTAAAATATCCGAAATTTCTGCGTAATCTTTTTGTTCCAAATAATACAGAACCAACACATCCCGGTATTTAATTGGTAATTGGTCAAGAATTCTTCGTACTTGAGCAGCAGTTTCTTGTTGGATTGTTTCTTCTTCTATGTTTGTGTCGGATTGAATTATGTTAAGAAGATTTTGTTCATCCCGTTCATCGCTTTCGAGTGGTAGATCGCGCGAGCGTTTGATTTTTTTAATTTGGTTGATTGTCTCGTTATGTGCGATTCTGTAAGCCCATGATGAAAATTTTAATTTTGGATTAAAATTGTTCAGGTTTTTGTAGATTTTAATAAAAACTTCCTGCAAAATGTCTTCCGCTCGGTTTTGGGGAAGCGCAGTGAGCCTTTGGATATACCTTATAAGTTTAGGTTCATATCTCTCTACAAGCTCAGCGAATGCTTTTTCGTTCTTTGTCGATTTTTGTGCGAGTTTTTCATCAGAAATATACAATTGCAGGAATTTAAGGACACTTTCCTTTTATATAATACTACAAAATTCCCTTGATGTTTCTTTCAAAAAATTTTATCATAGTTATGAAATATGTTTCATATTAATTATCAGATGCCAAGACCACGAAAAAAAAGACGTATATGTAATAAATTATCTGTTAATTATTATAAACCGCAAGGTCTTGAACTTAATAAGTTGGAGGAAGTGGAATTATCGGATGATGAAGTTGAAGCAATGCGCTTAATAGATTACAAAGGTTTGAATATGGAAGAAGCATCGAGAGAGATGAATGTTTCGAAATCTACAATATGCAGGACGGTTAACGCGGGAAGGCACAAAATAGCAAAAGGAATTTTTAAAGGTCATGCAATTAGAATATCATTTAACAATATTAATATGCCAAATTTTGACGGAACGGGCCCTGAAGGAAAAGGTCCACAAACCGGCAGGGGTTACGGAAAATGCAAAGCTGCGAAAAATTCTCCTCAACCTCAACCTAATTTCTCTGCAAGAGGCAAAAGTTTTGGAAGAGGTAGAGGTTTTGGTAGTGGCCGCGGTTCAGGCCGTCCGAAAATTTAATCTTTACGGATTCATACTGCTTATTATCTCTTCAGCCGTTTCTATAAGCCTTTCCTGCTCAGGAGTAAGACTTGATTCATCAAGGGCGGCTTTCATTTCTTCGTACGACGGATTTTCGCCCAGTTGTTTTTGGAAATCTTCCGTATATAAATCCACCCATACTTCCGCTTGCGGCCAATCACTGTTTTCGCGTTCGTAATAGTATTTTTTTGCTATTCCTATGCCACCCATTTTGTCAGTAAGGTAGTATGATGTTATTCCCTCCGGCTCTTCTTTGCAGCCGAAGACTTCTCCGATTGGTGATTCGCCTTTATCGCATGCGTTTTCAAGAGGGAAGTAAGGTGCGTCCCATTCCTCCGCCATAAAATCTTCATATTCTTCGTTTTCAAAAGTAAATCTTATTATTGGCTTTAATTGCCCGTTTGAAAGGTAGTCTTCTCCGAACAAAGCATAAATACGAGGTTCTTTGTTCGGTTTTCTTCTTATTTCCATATGAAAATGTTTTGGGACCTGCATGCTTACTTTGGCGGCGTCAATTTCAAGTTCCTGATATTCCGCAATGCTGTCTGTTGTTTTTGATTCAGTTGCAGGCTCCGAAGGTGTGCATCCCGCTAAAACAACAACCAAAATAAATAATAAACTTAATTTTTTCATAATTTTTAAGATTAAATTTTATCGGGCTTCATTATAACTTAAAATTGTTATAAATGAAGGCTCGGATATATTGGCAACCTCCCAGTCGCTGTAGCTTGAGATTCTTGCGGGGTCGGCATAGAATTTCCCGCTGTTAACAACTGTTGCATGGTATCTTATTGTGTTTGAATGTGAATTGTTCGACCAACCGTAGTAAACTTCCTGTCCGTTTGTTCTGTAAGGCGAATTTGAGCTGTTTAATATCTTTAATCCACTCGGCAGAATGTCTCTTATTTGAAAGTAGGCATCGCTATTACCGCTATAGTTGATATTTAACCTTACCTGAACAATATCGCCTTCTGTAAATTCAGTTGTTTGTTGTCCGTTAACCGAATATGTTCTTTCAATGTTTATAATATCGGATTTTTTGAATTCTTCAGGCTTTATGGCTTTTTCATACTCAATTACAGCCGCCAAATCACCCTCGATATCAACAGCTCCGAATCCTTTAAATTTGCTCACAATAGCGGAGAAGTTTTCAAATTTTCCAAGTTCAACTTGTTTTTCCGTATTGCCGATATGAGCCGTAAATTTAACTTCATCAGGATCCGCTGTTTTTAAAGAATATTTCAGATATCCCAATAAATACAAATTATCAATATCATTATATTTATAAGCTTTGTCTTTTTCGCCCACAGCAGCTGCCAAAATCATACCGAGAGCTGCCTGATCGGGATCTTCATTCATAAATTCATCTTTTACCGAATCGTAAATACTTTTTGCCTCGGCTTTGCTTCCGAGTTCTGCAAATGCCAGCCCTATATATATTTTTTCTTCAACCGACAGCTCGGGCTCATCTTTAATTATTTTAAGGCTCTGCAAAACCGGTTCATCAATACTTGCCAGTCCAAGCAAGGCCAATACAGCTTCTTCAAGATTTGCATCCTTGTTCAAATAGGTTTTATAAAAGTATGATTTAAGCTTTGCTTTAACAAATCTGTCATCTCTTATATCCACGGCTGCAGCTATTGCAGTAAGCCGCAAATCAGCTTCAGAGTACTCAAGCAATTGTAAACCTCCCTCATTATTTTGATAATCTTCCGAATCAAAAACCGTCCTGTTAGTAAAATCAGCATTAAAATATTCATTAAGCAATTCTTTTGCCATTTGCTCAGACAATTTTTGATCAAGACGCTCACCGTTTGTATAATAAAGTCTTATGAGTTCTCCATAATGGCCCGCAAGCCCTGAATTTAAAAAGTAAACTTTTGCATAACCCTCATCCGGCAGATTAAACTTAGTTTCTTCAGTAACGCTCGGAATAATATCAACAATATTTTCTTTAAGACGCGATCCCACCACCTCATATCTTTCAATCAAGGTATCTTCCAAATTATCTGATTTTGCTTCAAGCATTAATTCATGCTCACCAAGTTCAAGCTCAGATTCGGGCAATTTGTAATCAACGGCTGTATAGGCTTTACCGTTTACTTCGTCTTCTTCATTAACGGTAAAATTAACATTATCATCTTTTGTTATTTCTTTTCCGTAAGCCCTTAGGCCTATATTGGGTTTATCTTTAACCGAATATTCTTTATTCATTACAAGGTCGGCAAAGAAAGGTAGCGTTGTTATTACATTCCCTCCGCCGCGGCCGGCCAGCATGTTTTCGGAATCAACGGCAAGTGCGGTTACACGCCAGCCGGTAATATTATCGGGAAGTTCAAAAGTAATTTCAGCTTCGCCGTTATTATTTGTTGTAACCGGTTTGAACAGTGCGGTATCTTTAAATTCGCTTCTTGCACCGCCTTTATCATTGTGAACATAGTAATCGTCGGCAAAGTAAGTATTATAATGTTCAACTTCGAAATTATATACGTTTGCCGGTTCATAAACTTTTATTACACTCCATACATCGATAATGTTTCCTTCTTTATCCAGCATTGCATCGCCGATACGAACTTTACCCGCAAGATCAAAACGCCCGTTAACAAACACAACATGCTCGGGAGTCACATTTAGTTCTTCGTTAATAACCAGGTAGCCGCCGACTTTATGTTTTTGCAGTTTAAGCACTTTTGCTTTTACCATGCGCTCGGATAAAGCCGATTCTTTTGTAGTAATATAATCTCCGATTTTAATGTCTTCGATGTTTTTATATGTCATGTCGCTCATAAGTATTTTTGTGCCTTCCTTAAAGCATCCTCCAAGGCCGAGTTCCTGTTTTGTCAAAGGATTGTCATGACTTTTGTGTGTTGAGTACACACCATCATCAATAAATCTATACAGTTCATCCAAAGGATCGGTTAAAGAATTCCGGAACAGTTCATAATATGCTTCATCAACCAGATCCAGCAATACTTCCGCTGAAACCGGATTACCCTCAATATCCGTTGTTTTTACTTTGATTGTTGCTTTTTCTCCCGGTTCATATGTGTCTTTTAACGGTTCAACCTCTACATTAAGCGCTTTTTTACCCGGATCAAAATATGCTGTTTCACCCCATGCATAAGCATAATATTTACCGGTAAAAATAACTCCTTCAATTTTAACACCCGGCACCTGTGCATCTTTAAAAGTAAAGTTATAAGTTGGATTTGATTTTAAAGCGTACTCAGTTAAACCGTTATTATACTGCATAAACAGATATTTCTCTTTTTCTTTCGGAGTTATGATGCTGTCCTGTTCAACTATGGCTGTTTCTATTGTTTCTCCTTTATCGTATTTATGCGGGCCGTATTGATCTTCCGTATTCAGGATTTTAATTCTTCTGAAATTGTTTCGTGTATCCGCTTTACCGTATGCAAATGCATTTGCATGAGCCGATTGTCCGTTTTCGTCAGTAGATTCAAAATTTAATTTGTAATGCCTTCCGGGCTGCATTTCAAATGTGTAATCGGCCTCACCGTTTTCATTTGTCATTAATGATATTTCACCAAGGTTATTTTCTCTTTTTTCATATTTGTATTCTTTAACATTAATTTTATTAATAAAATCGTAATGTTCACCGGTTTCGATTTTATCCCACCAAAATTCAACAAGTCGTCCTTTTACAGCCTTATTAGGTGCATTTTCTCCGTAAAAATCGTTAAAAGCAGCGTTCTCGTCTTCATTTATTTTTGCTAAGTTCGTTTTATAAGTTTTAATTTTAACTGTTGCAGTGTTGTCTTTGGTTTCAGTTTCGGTTTTTAGTGCAACACGTGATTTGAAAATTCTCATATTTGCTTTTCCCGCGATTATTGAATCTTCTTTTGGAACAGGATCAAATGTAAGTGTTTCATACTTGAAATTTTCACAGGAAAATCCATCAGCTGAACAATAAAAATCAGCATCGGGATTATATTCAAAACCGTATTCTCCGTTGGCATCGGTTTTTAAAGTGTCGTTTGTATTGAAATAAAGTTTGAGAAAAGGCACGGGAGTACCGTCAAAAAATCGGCTTACAATATCAACCTTAACTTTTTCATCGTAAAATACAGCCTTTTTATCGGTTTTAACATCAATTTCGTAGCTTGGTTTTCGATACTTTTCGATTTCTAAAAATTCCGTTGAAACAAGCAGGTCGTCATTATATATATTTAAAGAATAATACCCGGAAGGTAATTCATCCGTATCAATTGAGCCGTGGAAAGTATAATTATTGCCTTTTTCCGCAGTTACTTCACTTGTAAAACTTCCGGGCCCCCAAAAGAATCCGCCCTCTGATAATTCGATTTTAATATCGCCGATTTTTGCGTTAGAGTTTTTAGGCTTTAAAAATCCCCAGAACTCAATTGTGTCATTTGGCTGATAAACCGGCCGGTCCGTTGAAAAACTGAACCAATAATCCGCTCTTGCAGCATGATTTTTTTCATACTCACTTATAAACAGATTTGAAATCTGCACTTTGCCGTCAGGTGATTTTATTTTTATTACAACATGTTCATTATCTTCAAAATCGGCATTAAAACTTGCAATACCATCAGGGTTTGTTTTTACATTTATGTCTTTATCAAGTATTTCAACGGTTGCATTATTAACGGGTTCGCCCGTTAGTACATTGTTTACCCATACCAAGTTTCCGTCTTTTGTTAGACTTATATAACTTGAAATATCCGATATCTGTACAAGCGCCCTGGTGATTTTATCCTCATTTTGAGCTGTGAATAAGTAAAATCCCCCTTCAAGCTGTGCAGTCGGCACATGAACAAAATTATGATATTCGATTGAATCAATCGTACCTTGGAATTCTCCGAGATAATTCAATTTATCGTAATCATAGTTATAATTCTGTTTTGCGAATTTTGACCATTCGGGAAGTGCATTTTTTTCTTTAACAACATTAATATAATCTTCTTCGGTTTTAAATTTGTGAACCTCAACATTAACTTCGTTATTCTGCGGCTGTTCACCTGTGGGTGCATACCATGCAACGCTCATAGCAACCGGCATTTCGGTTCCTATTTCATAATAATCCTGATTAAAACTAAAATTCACTCCACCTTCCGAGCGATTATCAGAAGTTTCAAATTTAAATTCATAATCTTGTTCAAGTTTTTTATCGGAGTTTTTTAAAGGAAATCCCCGTTTAAGCTTAACTGTGTAAATGGTTTGCGCTTTTAGGCTTTTTGTTGGTATAAAAACAAGCACTCTATTGTGTTTTTCAAAATTTCCTTTGGTTTGAGGGCTTATTTCAAAAAAGTTTTGTACGCTTTCAATGTCATAATTTTCGTGTGACAAATTAAATTCTATCCCCGTATTTACAGGTACACCTGTTGTTTTGTTACCCGGAATTGAACCGTAAACCTTAAAGTCGTCTTTAACCTGATATGCCCAGCTGTACTCCCGGGCTTTTCCCTCATTAATACTTGTGATTGTGAAATTATAAATTGTGTTGGATTCAAGGTTTTGCGCGGGTTCAACTTTGTATTTACCGGCCTCAATTTTTATTACATTGAGATCGATATCAGGGGATATGTTCAGATTTGCCTCAATCAATGCAGAATCCAAATCAGCATCGGATTCCATAGTAAAAGAACTTGTGCTGTCGATTCCCGCTGCATCCTGCGAATCCGCAGTCATTGTAAAATGGGCGTTTGCGATCATCTGCCGGTTTGTTATGTCGCCTTTTAACAGGTTTTGCAGGTTCGGCCCAACAAGTACAGCTATAATTGTTATGGCTGCGATTGTTCCCGCCCATGCAAACTTTTTGGGAGTAAATAAATTTGAAAGCCGGCTTTTTTCGGCTGTTTTCTTGCCGGGCTTTTTTTTCTCCTTAATATACTTCCAGAGATATTTTTTTGATTTGTCGACATCGATTCGGTCGACTTTCCTGTTTTTATAATTATTTGAATTCATGGTTTATATTGAGTTAGTTGCTAATAATTGACGCAGATTTGTGAGGGCACGGTGTATCATGGATTTAACCGCGCTTTCCGATCTTCTGATTGTGTGTGCTATTTCCCCGTGCGACATTCCTTCAAAATAATGTAGCGACACAACGTTTTGGTATTTCGGATTAAGTGTTGCAACGGCGTCTGAAAGTTTTGTGAGATCTTCATCTCCGTGCATTGCTTTATCCAGTTCTTCCAGTTCTTCTTTCGCATTTGTTGCAAGAATTTCCATTCCTTCCATTTCTTGGGTAAGTACAGTAGATTTTGGTTTTTTCCTGTGATTTTTAAGAGCATTAATAGCTATGCGGTAAAGCCATACTTTTATAGAAACGCCGGTCCATTTGAATTTGTGAAATGATTCGAACGCTTTTATAAAAGTGTCAGCAGTCAGGTCGTATGCGGCCTCTGCTGAAGCGGTCCTTTTAAGTAAATATTTGAGAATTCGCTCGTAATAAAAATTATAGATTTTTTCGAATACTTCAGGATTCTGCGCAAATTCCTCAATTATTTCTTTTTGGACCTTTTCGGAAAGGTCGGTTGTATTCATATTTATATGATTAATAGTGCTTTTGGTATGCCTAAAATTAAGTGTGCCCTATTTGGCTTTCGCTTACAATAACAACACCGGGTGTGTAAGTTGCGGTTTTTTGTGGATGTGTTTTTATATTTTTGAAAAATCCCCCTCGTGAACACGAGGGGGCTGAAGGCGGGTACAATTTTATGCGTCCCGGCGTGCTTTCCACTTTTTGGAAACACCCAGGAACTTAGCTGCAATTAACGTTAAGATAAAAGCACCGAATGAGAATAAAGCTCCCATCTTTACCGAGTCTTGCAAGGGGCCTGCGGGAAAGGCTACAACACTTATAAAAAGTGCTACGGTAAAGCCGATTGCCGAGGCCATGCTTACAACAAACAGGTCCTTTTTATCCATCCCTTCGGGAAGACTGAAAGGGCCAAGTAGTCCGAACATGCTCAGGCTCATGATGCCGAGTGGCTTTCCAACCAAAAGCCCGCTCAACACCAGTGCAGTTCCTATGCCCATTGAACTGAAAACAACCCCTGCATTCACAAAACCAAAAAAACCGAGGATGATCTCTACAGGATATTTGAAAGCGTGTTCCATACGATTCAGAGTATCTTTGTTTTCCGACTCATCGGGTGCCCAGATTCCAAGATCGGCATGTTCGTGCGGCATACACCACGCCAGTGGCACAAGTGCCAGAGCGGGATGAATACCCCCTTTATAAAAACCGATCCAGGAAAGGATACCTGGGCCCGCTATATAAAGCATGAAATGTTTTACTTTAAAAACCTTCCAAAGTAATAGCGCAAGAATTATCGCTCCCGCTACAAAGGTTACAAAGTAAAGTATATTCTGCTGTCCGGTTGGATAGAATACAGCGAGGATAATCAATCCCCCCGCATCGTCGGCAATCGCCAACAGAAGAAGAAAAACAATTGGTGCGGGAGTTTTACCGCCCACACTTTTACCAAAGATCATCTTAGCCACCATATAGCTGAACGCTATATCGGTTGCCATTGGAATCGCCCATCCCCGAGTGAGATCCGGGTTGGTATGTTGTGCTCCAAAGTAGTAAAGCAGCCCCGGACCCGCCATCCCTCCAATGGTTGCAATGATAGGCAAAGCAGCCGTTTTTGGGTTGGAAAGTGCTCCTCCCGGAAGCATGGCTTCCCTGATTTCTTTTCCTGCAAGCAGGAAGAACAGTGCCATGCAAATGTCGTTTATGGCGAAGTGGAAAGGACCGTGCGCAATCTTATTGTATGAAGCGCTATCAATGTTGGCCCATACCAACGCTACGACAGTTCCCGTTACCAGAAAGAGCGAATTCTCGAGAAGGAAGCGGATTGTTTTTCCCATTCTGCGTTTCCTTTGCTGCTGAGGGTGAGGGGGTTGTTAAGTTCTCGTTTGTTCGTCTCGTGTGAAGTTTTTGCACCCACTTTTCAAATAAGCACATATGTAAAAAATTTACATATGGAAAAAACATTTAAATATAAATAAGAAAACTAATCAAGCATTTTTTCAAATCTTTCTTTGTTTTCGTATGGGCCTATAACGCCTATGCGCAAATTATCAGGCGCCAGAATATCCTTTGCAACTTTGTGAATTTCCTCAATGCTTACCTCGTCAATCGCATCCATTATTTGTTTCGGGGTCATTATTTTATTGTGGAGGAGTTCGTATTTTCCGAGCAGATGTGCTTGTTGTTCGGAGTCTTCAAGGCGCAGAACCATTTTGCCTTTAATAAAATTTTTGGCTTTTTGGAGCTCTTTTTCTGAGATTTTTTCTTCCCGGATCTTTTTATATTCCCGGAGTATGGCTTTAATGGCGTCATCTATTTTATCAACATTCACTCCGGCTCCAGTTGAAAATATTCCGGCATCAACAAAGTTATCCGAGCTTGTGTGAATGTAATAACAAAGTCCTTTGGATTCGCGTACGTTAAGGAACATTCTTGAACTCATATTTCCGCCGAGTATTATTGCAAGCAGTTTTTCCGCCCAGTGATTCTCGTGTGTTTCACGATAAGATTTACCGCCAACAACCAGATGCGCCTGTTCGGTTGATTTTTCATGAAGATATACTTTTTCATCGTGTTCGGGCTCTTTAAAAGGTTTAAATTCGTATGCTTTTTTCTGATCTTCAAAAGTAAAATATTTTTCAATAAGCGGCATCATCTTTTCGTAATCAACATCTCCCGCTAAAGTTAAAACTATGTTATCGGGAGTATAGAGTTTATTTTTATATTCCTGAAATTGCTTTTGTTTAACCGATTTTATGAATTCGCGGGTTCCTATTTGATCTCTTCCCAGAGGCTGATCTCCGAATACGAGTTTTTCAAACTCCCAGCCTATTTGATACATCGGAGTATCCTGATACATGTTATATTCCTCCAAAATAACCCCGCGTTCTTTTTCGATCTCGTGTTCAGGAAATTTTGCATTTATAAGAAGGTCGGAAAGAACATCCATAGCGGTTTCGATTTGTTCCGAAGCCGCTTTAACATAATATCCCGCATATTCTTTGCCTGTGAATGCATTAAAATCACCGCCTATGGAATCTATTGTTTCGCTTACTTCTCTTGTGTTTTTGTATTTGTCGGCACCTTTAAAAAACATATGTTCAACAAAATGTGATATTCCGCCGATATCTTTGCTTTCGTATCTTGAGCCCGCACCGGCAAGTATTAAAATAGTAACCGCTTTGGTGCTTTTGAGCTTTTCGGTAATTATTCTCAGTTTGTTCGGGAGTGTGATTTTTTTGTGCATAAATTAAAATTAACACACCTTTACTTGCTTTGAAAGTTGACAAATTGCTTTAAGATTGGTTTAATTACAGGCCAAGGTATCAAAACACGGGCCTTATGAAGTTAACGGCGCTGTGTAGTGTCCTTTAACAAACAGGCCGAGAAGGAAAAAGGAAGGTGAAAGATGTCGAAAAAAATCGCAATCATTTCAATGGTTTTCAACCTGCTGTTGGTTTTGCTGCTGGCGTACTTTATACACTCCATCAGGAGTATCAATTCGTCAAAGCAAAAGTGTCCCGCCTGTAAGTGCAGGTGGCAGGCTAATGCTCCCGAAGCAAAGCCGCGTAAGCCGCGTTTAAAAAAAGTCAAGATCAGGCCGGCGAAAAAACTTCCAAAGCCAATAATACAAAGGAATGCCGATAGCCGCTTTGTCGGCTGGCTGGAAGAGTGCAAAAAAGAGAGCAGGCACAGCTTCGTGAACCTGCTTGCCTGCGTAAGATGGCTAAAATTAAAAAAGTATCTTGCCATTGATCTGGCTGACCGGGCAATGATGGTTCGCAGAAAGATAGGCCATTTGGTTTTGGATCGCATAGGCAAAGCCCTTTGTGAAAAGAAAACAGGGAACCGGAAAAATGATTATTTTATTACCAAAGAACTTTCCGCGGTTTACAAAAACATGCGGAACAACCTCCGGCAACTGAAGAACATAAAACGCCGGAACCCCGACCTCAAATTGCCCTCCATGAAAATGTGTGTCCTAAAGGACGGTAAACTCACCTGGGATTATCCCTGATCAAAGGCCACACAATTCCTTCCCGGCCTTTTTCCCTTTTATGAGGTACCGAGTACTTAGCGGTACGGGGTACCTAGCGGTACCGAGTACCCAACCTTCCAATTATCGTTTTTTTTTATTACAATATGGGTCCAATGTCATACTCAACAAACCGAAGAAAATCAGCAAGGAGTCTGCAGTTTAACACTATTACATTTTTGATGGTAATTGTGGCTATAGCAGGTGCAATTATTGCTGCAAGGCTTTTTTATCTTCAGGTTGTTAAATATGGATTTTATCATGAAGCGGCGGCAAAAGAGCATCAGGGGTATACGGAACTTCCTGCAAAAAGAGGCGAAATTTTAGTTAAAGATTACACAACGGATGAGACCTACACAGTTGCTTCAAACACAACAATGGATCTTATTTATGTTGATCCCAAGCTTATAAACAATAAAACTCTTATTGCCACCACCCTTGCTGAAACTTTATTTGACCTTGAAAGAGAACGCGAAAAAGACAATCAAAGAATAATCCGTGAAAAAAGAGAGTTCAAAAGAACAGATAACATGGAAGCTTACGACCGTATTGAACCCTTAACCGATGAAGAATTAAAAGATAGTTTTTATCAGGAGATTCTTAACAAAGTCAGCCGTGAAGTGAGAAGTGAAATTTTGCTTTCCGATACTTTGCCCAAAGAAATTCTTGATGATATGGCGGATTTGAATTTGAGCGGTATTGAAATCAGAAATGGAAATATGTATGCATATCCGGCCAAAATATATGATAAAAGATATGCAGCAATTGCGCTAAGTGAAGACCTGCAGATAGCTCCGGCAAGATTGGAGCAGTTGTTGATCGGTGAGAATCGATATGAGGTTATTGCCAAAAAAGTTGATCCGGAAAAATCCCGGAATCTAAGGGAAATTATTAAAAAGGATTCCGAAGAAAATCCGAATGAACAGAATTATCTGGGTGTGGGTTTTAAAGAGGAATATTACAGATACTACCCGGAAAACACTTTAGCCGCGAATATACTCGGGTTCGTGGATAAAGCAGGCAGAGGGCAATATGGAATCGAGGAATCTTTTGATAAGCAATTAAGAGGTAAGAAGGGTATTTTTAAAGCACAAAAAGATGTAAGCGGCCGTCAGATAACAGTTGGTGACAGTATTATTGAACCCGCTGTAAACGGTAACAATTTAACTTTAACAATAGACCGCACAATTCAGCTTGAAGTTGAAAGGATTATAAAAGCCGGAGTTGAGAGGTTCAGGGCTAACAGCGGGCAGGTGGTTATTCTTGATCCAAAAACATCAAAAGTGATTGCAATGGCGCATTATCCCACTTTTAGTCCCAATAGTTACTCGGACGCCTTTAAAAGAGTGGATATAGATTTTACCGAAGAAGAAGAGGGAAATTTGTTTCCCATTGAAAACAGCGAAAAACATTTTTATTTTTACAGAAATACCGATACTGATGATAGATATGAAGTTTTTAAGGATATGGAAGAAGGCAAGGAGCCGGTTTATCAAAGATATAAAAACTGGTTCGGGGCGGAGGTTTACCAGAACAAAGTAATTGCTGCGATTTATGAGCCGGGCTCCGTTTATAAATCAATAACAATGGCTGCGGCGATTGATGATGGAGATGTAACTCCCAATCATACTTTTTATGAATCGGGCCCTATTGAAGTGGATGAATTTACAATAAGAAATTCAGAGGGAGAATATAGGGGAAGGCAAACAATGACAAATGTTCTGGAACAGTCTTCAAATGTTGGTATGGCATATGTTGCAAAGAAAATAGGACGAAACCTTTTTTACAGTTACATGATGAAGTTCGGATTCGGTGAAAAAACCGGAATCGAATTTGAGACGGAAGAATCGGGACATATAGAATATTTTACTCACTGGGCCGATTCGGAGCTGGTTACGCATGCGTTCGGCCAGGGTATTGCTGTAACGCCTATCCAGATGGTGAATGCTTATTCCGCCCTGGCGAATAAAGGAACTCTAATGCAGCCTTATATAATTGAATCAATAACCGATGGTGAGGGTAAAAAAACGAAGACCAAACCTGTGGTTATTGGTCAGGCAATAAGCGAAGATACGGCAAATACAATAACCGCTATGCTTGTTAGTGCGGTTGAAAACGGCGTGGCAAAAAATGCGAAGGTTGATGATCATTATGTAGCCGGCAAAACAGGGACATCGCAAACTTATAAATGGGGTAAACCGCTGGAGGGAGCAGGCACAACAATCACTTCTTTTGCCGGTTACGGGCCTGTTGATGACCCTAAATTTGTTGTTTTGGTGAAACTTGACAGGCCGCGTGCAAGTGAATGGGGAAGCGAAACCGCAGCACCTATTTTTTCCGATATCGCGGAATTCCTTTTTGGTTATTATAATATACCGCCTGATAAATAAAGCTTTTAACGTGGTACCGAGTACCCCGAAGTACTCAGTACCTCAAAGTACCGAGTACTCATATGAAAAAAACACTCCTCATAATCGCTTCAATTACGCTCTTTGCTCCAACCGCCGCAGCAAAAAATGTTTCCGCGTGGCTCCCCACCTGGGATGAAGAAGAGGCTTTCCGGTCTTTTAAAGATAATGCTGAAACCATAAATACAATAAGCCCTTTTTGGTATCATCTCAATGAGGACGGCACGCTTAAACCGCCCGAAGACGGCGAAAATCAAGAGATTATAGATTTTGCGAAAAATAACGGAATCACTCTGATTCCAACAATCAGCAATTCGTTCAATGGAGATTTGGTAAGTGGAATTATTAATGATCCTGAAATTAAAAAACAAAGTATTTACAATATTGTAGATATTGTTCGGGAATTTGATTATGACGGAATAGATATAGATTATGAAGGTTTGAACAGTGAAGACAAGGATGCTTTCACGGCTTTTATCCGTGATCTTCGAGAAGAGCTCAATCATTATGATAAAAAGTTAACAATCGCTATTCAGGCAAAATCTTATCCTGATCTGAAAAAATACGGTGACAGAGGCCAGGATTGGGAACAGCTTTCCCGGTATGTTGATGAGTTTAGAATTATGACTTACGATTACGGATGGAAAGGAAGCGTTCCAAGGCCTGTTGCGCCTTATTACTGGGTTGAGGATGTGATTGAATATGCTATCGATCATGTTCCGCGTGAGAAAATTTACGTAGGTGTGCCTTTTTACGGATATGGCTGGAGTGATGATTATTTTTCGAGTTATACATACGAAACAATCGAGCTTATTTTATCGAAATACAATGTGGATTTTCAGTATGATCCTATAAGTAAAACCAACAAACTTTTTTATATCAGTGAATTTGATATAAGAGAGCCAAGGGTTCCGCACGAGGTTTGGATTGAGAATCACATTAGTTTAAGGCCAAAACTTGAGCTTGTTAATGAGTATGATTTGGGAGGGATAGCGATTTGGAGGCTTGGCAAGGAAGATATTCAGAACTGGCGCGTAATTGAAGAAGTTTTGAAAGATAAAGAAATAGGACCAAAGCTTTATTTTAAAGACGTTAATATAAATACGATTTTTAATGAAGCCATTACATTGCTCGCTGATTTGGGGATTGTTAAAGGGCATGGGGATTCTTTGCTTTTTAAACCCGCTGATAAAGTTAACAGAGCCGAGATTTTAAAGATGGTTATAAACAGTTTCGGGCATGATATCTCGGATTATTATTTTGCCGAGCTTCGCGGTGATGATTTTGAAAATCCGTTTAAGGATGCTCATGATGATGAATGGTATTTTCCTTATGTTTTGAGTGGGGAGGCTTTTGATTTGGTTGAAGGATATCCTGACGGAACTTTTAAACCCGATCAAAAAATTATCAGGGTAGAGGCTTTAAAGATGGCTCTGGAGAGCGCCGGGATAAATATTGACCGTGTGAAGCCCGGTGGTAATTGGTATGATCCTTATGTTGAATGGGCTGAAGAGCACGGGCTTTATGAAAATCTCGGTTTTTCGCCGGAAGAGGAAATTATGAGGGGTGAGGCCGCTTATATTATTGCAAAAGTTATTAAAATTATTGAACGATAGGTTTTGATTGCGTTTGGTAATTAACCATTAGTTCGTGAAGGATTTTGAGAAGGTTGTTTTGTAGCACC
>CAYFUK010000022.1:0-19371 GCA_964346325.1 uncultured Candidatus Peribacteria bacterium
ACATCGACTTTTTTGCAGATATTTTTGAATTTTTTCACCTGTTCTTTTGTAAAATCGCTGTTTTCGTTATCGGCATCGGCCAAATGAGTACAAACGCCTTCAAGTTCGAGTTTTTTATAACCGCGAATCAATTCGAGTGCTTTATCAACCTGCTGTGTCATTACTCCCTGCCTGTGCATACCGGTATCAATCTTTAAGTGAATTTTTATTTTTTTATTAAGTTCGCCGAGCGCCTTGATTGTATCAAAATCGGTAACTGTTATAGCTATATTTTTAAACGACATATACCTATAATTTTCAGGCAATGTATAGCCTATTATCAAACAAGGGATTTTAATGCCGGCATTACGCAATTCAAAAGCTTCGTAAAAACTGTCCACAATCAAATAAGGAGGATTAAATTTTTCACACATTTTGGCTATTTCTATTAAACCGTGGCCGTAAGCGTTAGATTTCAAGACAGGACAAACCCCGGATTCAGGATGAAGATTTTTATAGTAATTGTAATTATGCTTCAAAGCTTTTTCCGAGAGCTCTATTCTATTCAGAACTTTCATTTTGCGCTGAAGTTTTTTACGTAACTCTGTTAACATAATTCAATTTTAGCTCTAAATCATCATAATTGCCAGGTTGGCTTCGCCAGATATTCTTAAAACCCCATTCATCCCACTTCCATACGGCAACCGTGGTTTTGTAGCCTTTATAAGGTTTTTCGAGTACAACAAGTTCATTTTGACCATCGTTGTTAATATCTGCAAGAATTGTTTTTATATTTTGATACGGAAGATTGGATGAATGCCAAACAGAATCCCCGTTCTCTTCAAATAAAAACAGGTGCTGGCGGTACGAATCATCATTGGACTCTTCCCAAAAAGGCAGAGCTTTGCCATAATTGCCATACTTCCATAAATAAATTCCAACATCAATATCACGGTCATTATCAAAATCTCCTTCAATAACTTCTTCTATATCCCATGATTCATCAAGGTCAAATCCGGGAAGATTTATTTGCTTTTTTGATGGCGAAAACTCAAAATATTTTTTTGTTTCCACTCTGTATTGGCCGTTTACAAAACTTACCAATGCCATGGTTTTAACGGAGATCAGAAAAAAGAGGAGGACTATCAGTCCCCCTCCTATTATAAATGCAATTTTGCTTTTATTATTCATCAAAATCAGCTAAATAAGTTTGCCAGTCCAGCCTTTCGGGCGGATTTTCCCAGTCAGGCAAAATTTCATCACGCCACTTTTCATCGGTCAGGCGATCATTCATTGGCCATGAAAATTCATAATAAGAATAAACTCCGCCTTTACCAACACGCAGTTTGCCGTCTATAGGAAACACTACAAATATAGGTTCAATGTAGCCTGTTCCGACTTCAAGAACGCAACAGTTAGGGTCGGTTGCAACATCAGCGATAATCGGCGCGGGATTATCATTTAATAAATTACCCTGTTCTTTTTCTTTATCGGTAAATGTTTCATACCAAAAATGCTCAAGTGAACCGCCGTAGTTTCTGATTAATTCGTATTCTTCTTCAGTTAAAGCTTCGTTTTGCAGCTGTTTTACCGAGATATCACGCAATTGTATAAGCAAATCATATAATTTGGTGAGCTGTTCTTTGTTTTTTGCGCTTAAGATGTCTCTTTGCTCCAAACCATCGCTTGTTAACTGCGTTAAAGATGCCAGCCGCGCATAAAGATCGGGATTCGGTTCAACATATCCGCGGTCATCACGTTCTTCTATCATAGGGCCGCCGCCGAGCTCGGCATAAACCTGCTTTGCGTAAAGAATTGTATCGTGTTTAAGTTCCGCCCAGCTCGCAAGGAACGTAGTCAGCTCTTTGCGTTTCCATGCTTCGTTTTGCATAAACACAGGGTATCCTTCTGTATAATCCGCATGGAGCAGCGCTTTTAAAGTATACGTCCATCCCCAGTATAAATTTTCAGTCCATTTGGATTTTGGAAGTTCATTAATTGCAAGCACCAGTTTATTCATGTTTTCAGGATATTTTTCGTACTCTGTTTCGCCCATATTCTCAAGAATTTTGTAGGCAATATCAGACCCGAATGCAGCGGGAATATCAAGCCCGTTTGGCAGCATGCGAGATTGGTCCGGCTGAGGGCAGTTCATTGTTCCGTCAAGATTGCCGACTTCTCTGCAAATTAATTTTTGAAAAATCGATGCATCGATTGTGAACCTTTGACCTAAAAATCTAAAGCCTTTTACTTCTTCCGTTCTGTCTTCAACACCGGCTTTATCAGGTGCCAAAGCGGGTCCGAGTACAGGCATTGAATTAACTCCGGGTTCTCTTAATTGTTTTGCTTTATCAATAAATGCGTTTAAATCTACGCTTTTATAATTATCCAAAGTCAATTCGCCATAAACATCACGTGCAACAGGCTGATAATCCAAAAACACAAGATCATCGGGTTCTCCCACAAAAAATCCTATCGGTTCATATAATCTTTTCCATTCAGATAAATATTCTTCGTTATTTTCCAGTGCGGACATAATCAAAAGTGCCGATTTTGTTTCTTCCGGTTCTTTTAATCTGAATGTCATTCGGCCGTACCACATTAATGCTTTAAAATATCTGCTTAATTTTTCGGTTTTGGTGTAATGGCCTCTTGGAATGTATTGAGAAAAATCCTCAAGATACTGTGATTCTTCCGTGCTAAAAACAGCTGAAGTTGCCAGACCTTCATGTGCCTGCATAGCCGCCAGGTCAGCTTCGGTCTGTTCACCGACAATTTCGGGAATATCCGCATTCGGATCGAACTGTTTTAAAGCCACCGCAAAAAACCCGATATTTCTCTTTGCAGCATTCTCCCACTCTGTTCCCTGCAGATTCCCGTATTGTTCCAAAGAAACATCTATCATGGATTTTGTTAAATTTTCAGCAATTTCATATAACTCGTTCTCTTCCAGTGATTTTAAAAGAAAATTAAAATAAAGATGATAAGTATGAAGAACCGAATCTGTTGTTACAAAACTCGGAATCATTTCGTATCTGTTGTCTTCATAAAGAGTAAAAAACTCTTCATTCCAGCCTTCGCTTACGTAAAAACCGTTTTGAACCAATAGATTTTTGCTGTTTGTAGGGCCCTGCAAAAGGTCGGTATATGCTACATTAGAAAGATCTTCTTCTATTTCATAATCAGGAACACCCGGAGTGAAATCAACGGTGTTATCTTTCCATTCTGCAAATGTTGAGGCCCGGGCTTTAGGTATATCTGTTTTTGATTCTTTTTGAGTTTCCTGTGTTGTTTCATGGTCTTTTGTTTCAGGTTGCGGCTGCTCAGGCGTGCAAGCGCTTAAATTAAATAACATAAGCGCTAAAACCGTGATCAGTGCTATGAATTTTTTCATATTTTAATTGTTAATTGTTCTGCAAATTAAAATTATATACAAAATAGCTGTTATTGTTAAGTAAAACTCCGATTTTAATAAAGCCAATGTATGCAAATATGTCAATTTACATTTGTCAAGCGTCTAACTATAATGGTATGGATTCAATAATTAACCTTAAAAGTATGAAAAAGAAGAAGTCTATTCTTCTTAGTGCAAAGATAACACTTTGTGCTATGTTGTTAGTGCTTACTGCCGGTGTGGCTTCGGCCTCGACTGCTGGTGATTTTGCATTTAACGCACAGGGAACTGTAGAAGTTGTCGATGGCTCCAATTATAATCTTGCATTGGAAGTGACTATTCCCGATGGTGTGAATAATCCCCCAAACCCGGAAGATACGCTTATATATGACGGCTCCACAAATGGATGGACCGGGGATACTCTAAACGCTTTTACCGGCAATGATTATTATCTTGATCATAACGGTAGCGGCAGCTGGGATCCTACTAATGGTGTAAGTCCTGAAGCGGTCTGGGCTGACACTAATACAAACGGAAATATTGATGCAGGTGAAATTCAGGTACAGGGTTATGCGGACTTGGAGGCATTTAATGCTACAGGTCCAACGCTCTGGGTAGCTGATTCAGTTGCCAATGATTCCCCTGTAGGAACATCAGGTGGAGGATCATACCTTTCAGCTGACTATAACCCGGGTGAAGCTTTATTCAGAGATGTAAATAACACCGGAGCTTTAGATCAGGGCGATGCTTTGATTAAAGGCGGTTTGGCAAGTGTTATGAACTTTGATTCGACAGCCGCAAATCCCGGAGGTGTTTGCGGAACAGGAGGCGGTTGCCACGGATATACAAATGTTGATGATATATATTGGTGTGACGGACCCGGTGGTGTTGCTAACGGAGCTTATGATTCAGGAGAAAGTATTTTTATGGATGTGACTCCAAGCCCTCAGACTGGTGATTATGATCCGGGCACAGATGTTATGTTGGTTGACCCTACTGGAATTAAACTTGCAGCTGCGCCTTCTTGTGCTATAAGTGGAGGTACCCCTCTTCCTTTAACTGCGGGAGGTCCGCATCCTGTTGTATTCTTAGATGCCGATAAAAGCGGCAGTTACGGAGATTTTAGTGTTTTGGGAGGAACTGCAATTGCACGAAATATACCCGCCCCAATTGCTGAACCTATTTTAGATTTAAATATACCGATAGGTGACCAGGCTCAATTAGCAATAGCAAATGTTAGTGCGATAGCTATTGCTGATTCAGAAATATCTAACCTTGCACCTGATTGGTCAGCTTTTGATGCCATTCCAATGAATCTTGCCGGTTCCGGTAATTTGAAATTTATTGGAGGAACTCCTTCGGTAGCGGATATATACAGCGGAGTAGAGCCTATTGTTGATGAAAATTTGGGAGGGACCTTAAGTGTTTTGGAACCTGGAGAAATTGTTGAAAATGCTTCGGTACCACCTGCCGGAGGATTGCATAATAACTTTGTAATCAATTTTAAATATCTGGATGACGGCAATGGATTTTTTGACAGTGCAGACGATATATATGATGAATCAACAGCTTTAATTGCAAATACACTTGAAAAAGCAGAGGATGAGCTAAACGCAATCACCCTTCAAAATGCCGGATCAATGCTTCAAACAGATATTTCTGCTGTACAAGTATGGGCTGACGGAGGAAATGACATGTTTGATCAAGGAATTCTTGATGATGATTTATTGGGAACAGCAACATGGGATACAACAGATAGCTGGGATCTGGATATAAGCGGTGTACCATATCTGTTTTTTTCCGGAGGCCAAAAACTTTTTGTAACTGTTGATATAGTTGCAAGCCCTGAATCTTGTAAAACAATTGAATTATTTATTCCTCAATTGGTTGATGCGGCTACGGGAGGGTCTTACGATGCTTCGGACGAAGGTATATTTGTTGCTTCTACAAATGACGGTCCAACAGATGCCAATGCTGCGCCTGCAACCACAAATGTGCTTTCCACCGCATGTGGCGGCGGCGGTGGCGGCGGCAGTACCTCGGGAGTATGCGGAGACGGTGTTCTTGATGAACTTGAAAGCTGCGATGACGGAAACAGAACAGCCGGAGACGGTTGTAATGAATTTTGTTCTTTAGAGGATGGCTATGTTTGGGATTCTGAAACAGAAACCGTTGTTGAAGAAGAAACAACCGAAGAAGAAACAACCGGAGAAGAAACAACTGAAGAAGAAACAACCGAAGAAACTCCTTATGAAGTAACTTCCGATCCTCTTGATCAAAGTCAAATCGATGATGTTGCAGATAACTTTAGTGATTATGATTCAAGCCATTGGGCGGCAGAATATATTGCAAAATTATATCTTGCTGAAATAATGACAGGTTATGGCGACGGTGATATGTTCGGTGTTGCTGAAGGCACAACCAGAGCGGAAATCGTTAAAATTGCACTCCTTGCAAACAACGTTGAAATTCCGGAGACTGTTTCAACCGCACCTTTCAATGATACTCCGTTAGGTGAATGGTATACTCCATATGTAGCAAAAGCTGCCAATCTTGAAATAGTTGAAGGTTACGAAGATGGCAACTTCAGACCCGGTAATATGGTTAACAGAGCGGAAGCATTAAAGATTTTATTATTGGCAAAAGGAGTTGATGTTGAAGGTTACGATTTAAGCTCGGCAACAAGCTTTAGCGATGTATCTGAAAGCATTTGGTACGCTGTTTATGTAGCCTACGCGGTTGATAATGAACTGATTGAAGGTTATGAAGACGGAACATTCAAAGGAGCAAATGATATTTTAAGGGCTGAAATCGCTAAACTCACAGTAATGATTATGCTGCACGAAATGGCTGCATAATGACAAACAATAAATAAAAAAGGCCCTTTATAATTATTTATAAGGGGTCTTTTTTTAATCCACATTTTTTAATAAAAAAATGGTGCCGCGGGGCGGAATTGAACCACCGACACGAAGATTTTCAGTCTTCTGCTCTACCACTGAGCTACCGCGGCAAAATGACTTTTCAACAAAAAAGAGTATACTTTGGGCCTAAATTTAATTCAAGTTAAAAATTCTGGGATTTGATTGCTGTTAATTATTTCATCGGCTCCCTTACGGCTTAATTTTTTTAATTCTTTTTCATTTATTTTTTCACCTTTTTCTTCTTTAATTTTTTTTATCTGTTCAATCTGCGATTTGGTTGCGAGTAATCTTTTTTTCGCCTCTTTTAAATTGGAAGGTGTTTTTTGGGCAAACATAATATATGAACCGCAATTTTCACAATCAACACGTATCATATCAGCCTCGGCATTGTAACTTAATCTTCCCTTTACTTTTTTATTACATTTTTGACAAAAATATCCATCGGCGATCTTTGACGGTATATTAAATTTTTTGGATTCTTGAACAGCTATTTTATCCACTCTTTCATTAAAATAATCATCGGAATGCCCTTTAACCCAATGCCATTCAACAGTTATACTACCAAGTTCGGACATTGTATTATCAATTTCATTCCATATATCAAGATTTGCCTTTCTCTTCCAGCCTTTTGTCATAGAGTTCACAACCAGACCGGAATCACTGTAAATATCGGCCTTTGCTTCTTTTACATTACCGGAAAGCCATTTTAAAGCTTCCAAAACGGCTTTCATTTCCATTCTGTTATTTGTAGTTGATGATTCTCCTCCTTTTAAAATCACTTCATTGCCATTCGGCTCAATCAAAACTCCGTATCCGCCCGGCCCGGGATTGCCCAGGCAGCTGCCATCGGTATAAATAACAATTTTTTTCATAATTTCACTATGTTCTGGTAAAATCTTAAGGTCGTTAATAATGGTATCACAGTTTATATGTGGACAATAGGTTTAATAATATTATCACTGGCGCCGGTTGCAATACTGATTTGGTATTTTGATCACCTTGATAAACGTAAAGAAAAAAGAAAATTCCTTTGGATAATTTTTTTATGGGGAGTTCTTGCGGCCTTTGTATCGGGTTTGGCGGAATATATACTTGAAATGTTCGTAGGTGATATTTTCGGAATCAATATTATAAATATATTCATAGTTGCGTTTGTTTACACTGCTTTAATTGAGGAATACGCAAAGTATCGGGTGGTAAAAAAGAAAGCTTTTCCGAATATAGAATTCAACGAATATTATGACGGAATAATTTATGGAGTAGTTGCTTCACTTGGTTTTGCGGCACTTGAAAACATATTTTATGTAGTTGAAGGCGGAATTTACGTAGGGGTAATAAGAGCTGTACTCGCGGTACCCGCGCATGCTCTTTTCGGAGGTTTAATGGGTTATTATTTCGGATTGGCGAAATTTGAAACAAATAAGAAAAAAGAAAGAAATTTATTTGCAAAAGGTTTATTGCTTGCAGTTTTCTTTCATGGTGTATATGATTTTCTTCTGATGTCGGAATCAACATTTGCTTTACTGGTTATTCCTATGGTGTTAGCACTTTACATAAATCTGCGTCGCAAAATAAAATATCTTCATTTTCTTGATCGGATAGGAGGTGCGGCCGAACCTGTTAAATGGAAAGCATGGAATTATATCAAGACGGGCCTGGGATTGATTCTTTTTACAATAGGTGTAATAAGTATATTCACCGTAGTTTTATACGTTACAAATGACCCTGCCGGAGCTGAAATTTTTAAAGGTATAGATTTTGACCCTATACAAACAGGTGTTTTTGCATTGGTAATGTGGATTATTTCTTTTATTCTTGTATATGAAAAATCTCCTAAAAAAAATAAAGACTGGCTGGGCTAAATTTGCTCATGTTCTTGGTATCGTAAATACAACAATACTTCTTACGGTGTTTTATGCAATTCTTATAGGCATTTACGCCGTGTTAACGGGAATTCCAAAAAAACTCTTTGGATTAATAAGAAAAAATCCCGATACATATTATATTC
Organism: uncultured Candidatus Peribacteria bacterium; assembly: GCA_964346325.1. Classification (GTDB taxonomy): domain Bacteria; phylum Patescibacteriota; class Gracilibacteria; order UBA1369; family PNNO01; genus JAUVDZ01. Next base: position 8,306 of record CAYFUK010000022.1, read on the forward strand.
CTCATAAAAAATCCGTTGATTATAAATATCCTTTTTAATGAAAAATAATACTTACATACTCGGAATTTCATGTTTTTATCATGACAGTGCCGCGGCTCTAATTAAAAACGGAGAGGTTATTGCCGCAGCGCAGGAAGAAAGATTTACACGTAAAAAACATGATGATGACTTTCCAAAAAAGGCTATAGAATATTGCCTAAAAGAAGCGGGTATAGATAAATCGCAATTAACGCATGTGGCATATTACGAAAAACCGTTTATTAAGTTCGAAAGGTTATTAATAACTTATATTAATACATGGCCGCGAAGTTATCTTTCTTTTCTTAAGGCCATGAAAGTATGGCTCAGAAAAAAACTCTGGATACCAACGATAATAAGAAAAGAACTGGACTTTAAAGGACGGGTTTATTATATGGATCACCATGAATCACACGCCGCAAGTTCTGTTTTTGCATCGCCGTTTGAAAAATGTGCTTTTTTAACGGCTGATGGCGTGGGTGAATGGTCAACACTCACCTACGGAAAAGCAAATAATTCCGACATTGAGATAATCGAAGAAATCCGCTTTCCGCACTCTCTGGGTCTTTTATATTCCGCTTTTACTTATTATCTGGGATTCAAAGTTAACAGCGGAGAGTATAAAGTAATGGGCCTTGCTCCTTACGGTGAAGCCAAATATTGCGATAAAGTACGCGAACTTATAGATGTTAAAGATGACGGCAGTTTTAAACTGAATATGAAATATTTCTCTTATCCGCATGCCCTCAAAATGACAAATAAAAAATTTGATAAACTTTTTGGCGGACCGGCACGCAAACCGGAATCAAAAATAACTCAAAGAGAATTTGATATAGCTAAAAGTCTGCAGGTGGTTTTAGAGGATATTATGCTGAAAATCACCAATCATGTTTACGAAAAAACCGGAGAAGAAAACCTGTGTCTTGCAGGCGGTGTTGCTTTAAATTGTGTTGCGAACGGACGAATTCTTAAAGAATCAAAGTTTAAAAAAATATTTATACAACCCGCTTCGGGAGACGCCGGAGGAGCACTTGGAGCCGCACTTTTTACCTATAATTCAATACTTAAAAACAGGCGCGGTTATCAAATGAAAAATGTTTATCTCGGACCGGGATTCACTGATGAACAGGTGGAAAATCTTTTAAAGAAACATGAAATAAAATATCAAAAACTTAAGGGAGATTCATTGTTTAATACGGTCGCCGATTATATAAGCGATCAAAAAGTAATCGGCTGGTATCAGGGCAGGATGGAATACGGGCCAAGAGCACTTGGTAACCGTTCAATTATTGCCGATGCAAGAAACAAAGAAAACTGGCAAAGGGTTAATTTAAAAATCAAATTCAGGGAAAGTTTCAGGCCTTTTGCACCAACCGTAATCGAAGAAGATCTTAATGAAAATTTTGATCTTGATACGGCGACTCCTTACATGCTTTTGGTTGCACAGGTTAAAAAAGATAATCTGCCCGCCATAACCCATGTTGATAACTCGGCCAGAATCCAGTCGGTTTCTTCGGATGAAAATCCGAAATATCATAAATTAATAAACAAATTCAAAGAAAAAACAGGCACGGGAGTTATTATTAATACATCTTTTAATGTTAGAGGCGAACCCATTGTATGCACACCCGAGGACGCTTTTAAATGTTTTTTAAGAACAGATATGGATATACTTGTTATGGAAAATTATCTTGTAAATAAAGCCGATATCGATAAAGATAGTATAAGCAAAACCCTTAACTTCGATCAGAAATTTGAAAAAGATTAAACTGCGAAATAAAATACTGATAAATCTCGGAACATTTTTGGTAATGCTGTTAATATTTTTTGCAATTGCCGAAGGTGTATCACGCATTGCCTTTACTTACACAAAAGAAGGCCCTACAGCTGTTAACATGCAAATATTCAAAGCAAACGATAAATATGTATGGGGGCATTTACCCGGTGCGGTTGATTATCACGGATACGGAAATCCCACTCCCGAAATCAGAATAAATGAGCTCGGTTTCAGAGATGACGAACTGCGCGCATCAAAACCCCACAATACAAAACGTATACTGGCTTTGGGTGATTCTTTTACTTTTGGAATGAATGTGAGTCATGAAAATATTTTTACCGAACAACTTCAGGACATTCTTAAAGAAAAAAATGAAGATAATAATTATGAAGTGCTAAATATGGGAGCAATAGGCTATACAATCGATCAACAATTGCTTTTACTTAAAGAAAAAGGAATTGATTTGGATCCGGATGCCGTAATTATAAATTTTTTTGTTGGTAACGATGTAACCGAATTCCGAAGACATGAATGGATCACCGATCAACAGAACAATCTTATTAAAATTATTGATAAAAAACATTATGTTGATGGAAGTAACAGGCTCAGATACAAAGGAGAAGACGAACCTGCATCATATTTTATAAATTTCGTTAATACAAGATTGCAGATTCTTGCTAAAAAAATGGGATTAAATAATGATAACAACGGCCCAACTTTAACCTGGCCCGCATTTTTGGATCCCGATGATGAGCACGGTGACCCGAATCTGCCCGATTATTGGCAAAAAGCCGAGATATCTTTAAAACAGATTAAAGATACATTGGATGAAAATAATATTAAATTAATAGTAGTGGCAATATCGATGGATGTTCAGACCGATAAAAAGTATTGGGACAAATACTCTGAAATGTATTTTGATGAACAGGCATATGAATTATCCAGGCCACAAGCAAAATTACAAAAAATAACACAAGATCTGAATATTGATTTTATTGATTTACTCCCTTATTTTAGAGAAGCGGATCCGGATTTATGGTATTATTATGAAGAAGCCGATCCCCACTGGACCAATGAAGGCCATCAGCTTACCGCCGAAATAATCGCTAACAATTTACAAATATGAGCAAAATGAGAACAATAAAAGATATATTTGCATATATATGGAAGGGCAAGAAATTATGGCTTGCTCCACTTTTAATTATTTTAGTATTGCTGGGAGCCTTAATTGTGTTTACGGAAGGCAGTGCTTTAGCTCCGTTTATTTACACACTCTTTTAAATGACTGACGACGAAAGTATTTTAGAAATCGAACAAATTGATTTTTCAGATAAATTCCCTTTAAATGATGGGCAAAAGAACATAATTAAAGATATAATTTCGTGGAAGACACAACCGCCTTTGGTAAAAACGGGCAGAAGCACTTTTTTGATAATCAATGAACCCGAATTGCCTTTTAAGGGAATGAAAATTAAAGGATGCGGGTATTTTGATCCGTTTTCGAATGCTGTTATGCAGCCTTCAACGGAAGACAGTTATGAAGCACATATTCAAAATGCACCCGACGGAGTAAAAGAGGTTCACTATCAGATTGAAGTTAACGATGATAATGAAATTTATTACAGTAAACCTAAAAAAAGGCCTTATGGAGCGCAACTTTATGAACAGGCCGTAAAAGAATTTGAAGCATATCAACTTTTACTTGAAAACCGGAATGGTGATTTGAAGGATTTTCCTTTTTATTTCCCAATCGGATATGCAAAGTATAAAGATATGGAATATCACGGAAAACCTCTTGGTGCGGCAATTTTCGGCATAAGTACGGAAACCGAAAAGTGCCTTGGCAACTATTTTGCGGGTCAATTTGAAGAAAAAGGCTTACGCATAAATCCGCAGATACTGGAATATTGGCAAAATCACATTGCTCCTTTAGGTAAAGAAGAGCCTACTTATTTTGATATACTGATAACATTACAACATTTGACAAAAGAATTCGGCAAAAGCCTTTCTAAACTGCATGAATATTTTGTTGATCATGACAGTCATTTGTTTAATGCGGCGGTAAACAATAAAAACGGTCAGGTTATGCTTTTTGATTTGGATCATGTAAAAAATATCGAGAATATGCATTCGCAGAAATATTTTTATTATGCTTTAAAAGATTTTGAAATCGGCCTTGTTGCCGTTATGAGCAATTTAATGTTAAGCGGATACATTGAAGGGGTTTATTTGTTTCAGGATCAAAATATGAACTTTGAAGAACATAATATTTTAAGAGGCTATTTTGAAGGATATTTCGGTAAAATTGAGGATGATTTGAATTTTATCGTTAAGTCGATGTGGAAGAGGCTTTTAATAATATGCGCAGAGCAACTTTTAAAAGCTGACAAAAAGGATCATTTACCTATTGCGCATAGTTTTTGCGAACAGGAAAGAGATGTTTCATATATTGATATACTTCCCTATCTAAAAAAGAAAATTCAAAAAAAATATCCCGATTTTGATTTGAGTAAAGAAGAACATACTAAAATTATTGAAAAGTTCTTAAAACAGAAAATGGAAATAAGCAAAGAGCATAATGTAACATGATGTTATATATAAGCGTTTAAATTCATGTTATAACCTTTAATATTTAACCAAAAATCCGTATGAAAAAACTCATACTAAAGGGGCTTGCAATCATTGCTATGACAATGCTTGTTTTTGTAAGCAGTGTTTCTGCCGTGACCTCAGGTGAAACAGAAGATCCGTATACCGATACCGATACAATAACGGTAACTCTTGAAGGATCTTTAAATGCCGATGGATACGCTGAATTGTCATGGAACGAATACACGGGCGGCGATTTAAAATGGTATAAAGTGGTACATTCTCAAACCAACACCGATGCTAAATATCCAATGGACGGCTACGTAAAAGCAATAACAGACCCGACAGTTACTTCTTACACTCATACGGGTGTAAAAGAAGGTACAAATTATTACAGAGTATGTGTTATTACGGAGCAGGATTTGAGAGCATGCAGCAATACGGTAACTCTTGAATCGGATGCCGCGGAGACGGACACAACAGACAAAACCGACAGCAATGATCCATACACGGACGACGAAAATATTCAAATCACATTAACCGGTGATTTAAATGATATGGGTAAAGCCGAATTAAACTGGACTCAGTATGACGGGCAGGATCTAAAATGGTACAAAATCGTTCATTCACAAACAAAAACAGAGCCTTATTATCCTGTTGACGGTTATGTCGGAGTTTACAGTGATGTAACAAAAACATCATATACTCACGCTGATGTACCCGAAGGAATGAATTATTACAGAGTATGTGTAATAACCGATGATAACCTCCGCGGGTGTTCAAATACCGTTACTCTTAACAAAGGAACAGACGAAGAAACAACCGCAAAAGAATTTCCCGATATCGAAGGTCACTGGGCGGAACCGTACATAGAAGATTTGGCTTCCGAAGGTGTTGTTGAAGGACGCGGAGATTATTTTGAACCTAATGAACCCGTATTGAAAGCTGAAGCGATAAAAATGATTATGGAAGGTATGGGATTCGCTCCCGTAACTTGTGATCCGAATATTTTTCCCGATCTGTCAGATGAAAAATGGTATTGCGGAATTGCAACAAAAGCATATAAAAAAGGTGTTGTACAAGGTGAGAACGGATACCTGCACGGTGAAAAAAATATCAATCGTGCTGAAGCAATTAAAATTTTAATGATGGTAAAAGGTGTTGAAGCGCCCGAATTAAGTGAAAATCCATTCCCCGACGTACCGTACAAAGAATGGTTCGCCGGTTATGCTTACAAAGCAAAAATAATGGGATTGATCGAGGGTGTTGAAGGTATGTTTCAACCGGGCAGAGATATTACAAGAGCGGAACTTGCCAAAATAGTTTCAATGGCGAAATAAGGCGAAATAAATTCATCGCAAATATTAAGCCGGCTGTATTTTTTAAGAGATGCAGCCGGTTTTTTTATGTGGAAGTCAAATGCGGTTCACTCAAAATCTCGGGAATTCCGTATAGATGATGTAAAAACAAATATCTTTCCCTGATCGTTTCTCCGTCTTCTTCAACCTGTTTAACCTCGATCTGAATACTTATGGGATCGTGATTGATCACTTCAAAAGCCGCATCAGGTGTTTTATAGAGAACCGAAAAATTATCAGGATCGTTAATCGTTTCATCACCCCCGAATTTATCTTTAGCAATAAGGCTTATTCTTATATCATCAGGCAAAACAATATCTTTTATAAATTTATCGGCATCTGTATCCAATTGACCGGCGATTGATTCATTGATGAATAAATCCGTGTACATGCTTATAGTTACTATTCCTTCAGCATCCGTATTGAAATTAACAATATAACCGTTTGGCAGAATCAAATCGGTATTTGATTCGTCGTCATCATAATCATCGGAGTCAACATAAGACTCTCCCGATAACGAACGATTTCTGGCCTCGGAAAAAAAGCTTTCCGCATTCCTGTAAGCTGATGCGAACCTTACCTGCTCACCCAGAGTGGAAGCTGAAAAAACAGCAAAAGCGCTGATTATCGAAATAATCGCAACAACAATTATTAATTCAACTAAAGTTATTCCTTTTTGATTTTTTAATTTCATAATTAATTTATAACACGCCTTTACCGCCCAAAACAACAGTAAACTCCCCTTTTGGCTTTATTGAATCAAATTGTTCTTTAAGCTCTTTTACTGTTCCGCGTATGAATTCTTCATGCAATTTTGTGAGCTCCCTTGCAATAGCGATTTTTCTTTCAGGACCTACAAATTCTTCAAGCTGAGTTAAAGTTTTTTGAATTCTATGTGGAGATTCATAAAAAACCACTGTTCTTTTTTCTTCGGCAAGTAATTTTAGCAAAGTCTGCCTGCCTTTTTTTATAGGTAAAAATCCAAGATAAACAAATTGATTCATGGGAAGACCCGACCCAACAATAGCTGTTAAAAAAGCACTCGGGCCGGGTATCGGAATAATTTCAACGTCATGTTTAATAGCATCTTTAATTAAACTGTAAGCCGGGTCTGAAATTCCCGGAGTTCCGGCATCCGATATTAGAGCTATTTGTTTGCCTTCATTTAATGCTGCTATCAGTTTTTCGGTTTTGGTTTGCCCGCTGTGAGAATGATAACTGAGCAGTTTTTTTTCTATTTCATATTTTTTTAAAAGAATCCGGCTGTGCCTGGTATCTTCACATGCAATAATATCAACTTTTTTTAAAATGCCGATTGCTCTTAAAGTTATATCTTCAAGATTTCCGATTGGTGTTGAAACAATGTAAAGTGGCATTATTTATAAGATTTAGTGCTTTTTGTGATTGTGGGAGGCGCAAAATACTCGGGTTTTACCATTTTTTCATCAGGATAATTCGCGGTTTTTAATAAATTACCGAGTGATCCGGGATTACCGAGTGATTCTTCATCGACAAAATCCAAATTTCTGGCTTTAAGCCGGTGAACTTGCATTTCTTTCAAATGTCCCGTTATTCTTCCTTTTGCTTTTTGCAAAAATTCATCAAAATCCATTAATTCTCCTTTAAAATATACACGGTTTAAGCCGGCCTGAAGAACAAAATCACCATCAAATACCGATTTCCAGTAATCCTGAACCGGAATTCCCCATACGGGTATATTTAAAGCGTATGCAATAGTGTTAGCGACAGCTACAGATACCCTTAAAGCGGTAAAAGGGCCGGGTCCTTTTATCACGGCAACTCTATCCAAATCATCCCATTTAAATTTAAAATCATCGAGTAATTTTACAATGTTCGGTAGCAGAGTTTCAGCTTCGTTCCGCAGGGATTTCCATGAATGTTCGGCCATAATCTCACTGTTTTTAACAATAGCGATTTGCGAGAGATTTGTTGCTGTATTTAATCCCAGAATAATCATAAAAAATTTTAAACTATTGCGATTATACAGTATTATATTTATATGAAAAACGAATTCCCGGTTGAACTAAAACCTGAAACACTTAAAAAGGCAAAAGACCTGAAAATTAAGCCTGAAGATGTTGACGAGAAATTCATTCGCGGGTCGGGTCATGGCGGTCAAAAAGTGAACAAGACATCAAACGCTGTAAGGCTTAAACATATTCCAACGGGTATTGAGGTTAAAATGCAACGTCACCGGGAAAGAGAAAAAAACAGAATGTCAGCTTACAAGCTCTTAATTAATAAAATTGAAGAATCATTGCTTGGTGAAGAAAGTGAAAAAGCAAAAAAAACATATAAAATCCGCAAACAAAAACAAAAACCTTCCAAAAGAGCAAAAGAAAAAATACTTGAACAAAAAAAACAACGAAGCAAGATTAAAGAAACAAGAAAAAATATGCAGTATAATAATTGAAATTTTGTCTATATTTTGATTAAAAACAAGCTTGATTTAACGCTGATGTTTGAGTAAATTTATCGTCGTGTGTGCCAAATGAATTGTGCACATTGCAACTTGAAAACAGGCTGAAATCTTTTGGTAACAATCCTTCCCGATTGATTCGGTGAAGGGCCGCTATATGCGGTAAAACAACCATCCCAATGGGAGGAAGAAAATGCAAATCTACGAGCCTACTCACAAGGAGCTTCAGGACCTCAACTGGAATTCCTTTCTTACCCGGACCAAGGCAGATGCATGGAGCATCACCACGGAACACTGGCGCGAAATCCTCGTGAGCGGGGTGTTGAAGAATACGCTTCTCAACAGACTCCAGGAGTTCTTTGCGCTTAGCCCGTACATCGGGTTCACCAATGAGAACTACATCGTGATCTACACGGGAAGCGACTTCAACTGGGCAACCATCGACGACACGATCACCTGGGTGACGAGTGTTCACCTGGCAACCTATGATCCGGACATGCGAAGGAGGACGGAACGGACAACGCTCCTCACCATCGACACCACCAAGGTGCTCACCGAAGATGTGATTGAGACTTTCATCGAGTTCTGGGGACTCACTACCGACGACATGTCCAGCGTGCCCATGATGTACTACGAGCACAACACCGACCGCGGACGCTCCACCTACATCTACACAAAGGGAAGCTTTGAACTTGTGCCGCTACCTGAAGGGGCGGAACACATCAGGCAGATGAAGCTTCTGAGGGGTAACAAGACCAACGCCATCGAGGTAATCGATCACATGAATCGCCCTCATACCGGGGTGATCAAAATGCTCCCGGAAAGCACGGGCATCATGGTCGAATACGATCCGGTCACCATCCCCGAGACCGTGCCCGAAAACCTCAGGGGGCACACCTCAATCTAATCCTCCAAATCAGCCTGCCCAATCGCCCGCCAGCCAATTCCGGCTGTGCGGGCTTCTTTAATATACAAAAAAAGCCCGGTATTCAAAGTATGAAGTATCGGGCTTTCAAATTTTCTCCAATTATTTCATTGCACATTTTCCTGTTGCATATACCCATCCGACAAGAATTCCCGAAACACCGACCAACAAATAAATAACGGCTTCAAGTGTAGGCATTGAACCGAATATCAGATTCACGAGATTGTAATTTGCTCCGGCTAACATTCCGATTCCAACAAGGCCCCAGTTAATTGCGCCAACAACTACCAGCACCATTGCTATTCCTCCAAGAGCTTTCATAATGAAAGGGTTAGATTAATACTGTTTAATAATATACAATAAAAAGTAAGAAGTTGCAAAATATAATATTTTATATGAAAAATAGAGTTAAAATTTACAACAACAAACACTTATCTTTTTTTAATTTTTACCCTAAAAAAAACTCAAAGCATGTTTATAATTAATATGTAAATATATGAAAATTTATAAGTTTAATTTGTTTTACGATAAAGGGGATCTTTACAGAAGGTATAGCCCTCCTGAGAAATTTAATGAATTATTAAACAATAAAGGGTTTATTGGATTCGGCAATTTGTTGATATATAAGTATCTTTCGGTTTTTAACGAAAAATTCAAAAATTATGAACTTGAAATATATGAGAAAACATCAGAGAAAAGACTGGATGCTGAGAGTGTTTTTCCAAATGTATGGGTGGTCTCAAAGCGGTTAAGGGGTTTTTTAGAAAGCGAGAATGTGGAAATGGATTTTTTCCCTGTAAAGGTTGAAGGCGAAAGAAGATATTTGATGATGTGGATACGTGTGCCGGTTATTACCGGGTACGAAACATATACTTCAAAAGCAAAATTTGTTGGTGATATAAAAAAAATTGACTTTAAAAAAGCGGTATTTAGAAGTGATATTTTAAAATATTATAAATATAAATTGTTCAGTGATCCGACTCATGTGGATTTATGTGTTAGTGATGATTTTAAGAAAAAATTGGAAGATAATAATTTTCTTTTTAGTTATCAGGAAAAGCCTGTAAAAAAAATAAAATACAATGAAAGGAAAATTGAGAAAATATTAATTAAGGCCGCAAAAAAGGAGAGAGAGCACTGGCTGAGCGATAAAATGAGAAAAAGATTTATTGCCTGTGATGATTATGTTGAGAAAATTGTTAAAGAAGAAGGCAACGAAAAGGATTTAATAAAATTTCGTAAAGAAATAAAAGGAAACTGGGAGGACTATTATAAAAGATATAAGAATAATTTAATGCAGCCACTTGAAAGAATAAGATATTATTAACAAATAAACTTAAAGTCTTTTATCATGATAAATAGTGATAACGAAATAATCACTATTAAATCTGCATAAAAGAGGATCGTCTTCCCAATATAGCCCGATTGATATTTTCATGGAAATGTCCTTCATTTTATCCGGATTGTTACCAAACAGTATGTGGCGGCGTGCCAACTTTCCCCTCAGGCTCAGCTTTTTTGGCCGTCCCCTGGTTGTACAAATTGTGCGCCGCCCTCCCGAAGGCAGTGGCCTGGTTCGGATTATTTTGTTGACTTCTTTTGTGAAATTAAATATTATATCAAAAAAAGTTGATATGTTATTTCAATGAATATGCACAATAAAAAAATACATAATTCAATAAAGGCTCTTGCCAACCAAATTCGCATTGATATCTTGGATTATCTAATGTCAGGTGAAAAGTGCGTGTGCGAAATATTCGATCATCTGGAACTGCCGCAAAACCTAACTTCGCATCATTTGGGGATATTGAAAAAAAACGAATTGATTCTGGCAAAAAAAGAAGGGAAATGGGTTTATTATTATCTGAATCAGATTCGCTTCGGAGAAATCGAACAATTTATTAAATCCTTCTCCTCAGCCAAAATTCCTCACAAATCACATAAATGCTAAATTATGAA
>CAYFUK010000023.1:0-19312 GCA_964346325.1 uncultured Candidatus Peribacteria bacterium
TATTGATATTCTTCAGTATTTTCATTATACCTCCACTGTCTTCTGGATAATTACCCTACTATTTATCCGTGACATTTTGGCTTATCTGTGCTAAAATATAATGATATTTAAAGAATATCAAGCCGGCTAAAAAATGAAAAAAACAAAAAACAAAAATACACTATATAAAGCTGTATCAGGATTGCTTATCCCCACAATCCTGTTTACACAGCTTGCCCGGGCGCCGATTGCAAACGCCCAATTTGGTTTTGGAAGTAACGAAAACGAACCGACCGAAATAACTTCAATCGTTGCCGTTTTGGTGGAAGACGATTTAATCGAGAACAATCAGCAGTATAACGGCTTGATCGGACAATACGGGGGTGAGCTCGGTTCTTTAACTCTGCGTGACAGAATAAACAGATTTGCAAAAGATGTTCAGCTTGCCGACCCTTTTACAAAATCGCTTATTTTAAGAGTAAATGAAAATCAGACTCCTTATGATATTTCGAGAGCACTCGAAACTTTGTATTTTAAAGGAGATGAATCGCAAAATACCAAAAGCCGGTTAGAAGGCGTGATTACGGTAGGTGATGTTCCTTTGCCGGTTGTTAACAAAAACGGATACAAGTTTATTAGCATACTCCCCTACACCGATTTTGAAGAAAAATCTTATATCTATGATACGAATACAAACGACTTTGAATATAACAGTGAATCGTTAACTCCAAAGCCGGAAGTATGGCACGGAGTAATAAAACCTTCGCAAACCGGCCAAAATTATAACACACAGCTTGCCCGGTATTTTGATAAAAATCATTTATACCATAGCGGGCACGCGGATTTTACCGAGTTTGATGAAAAAGTTTTATATGCGGATACTATCTGGGAACAAAATCTTCTGGATCAAACAGTGCTTGAAAGATACAAAAATTACGCAAATCATTTGGAAGATTTTGCATATTACAGATATTCGAAAGCTTTACTTAATGAACTTTTAGAAGGTGATGAAGATCTTGAAGAATTTGTTAACCCCGAGATGTTTGAAGAATTGCCGGATGTGCACACGCACACGATTATACAGTCTTATGCCGTAAAATTTCATAAATTATTTGAAAATTATCTTCAAAAAGCGAATGATTTAATAGACGGCACGGGAAGATGGGAAGACTGGGATTCGATTGTTGAGGTAATTTCAACCAAAGATTTATACACACAGGAATATTTACGGCAGGTGAACGATGAAATTGAAACAAAAATAGATGAAGTTGTTGAAACTCTTGATGCGCCGGTTAGCTTTATTGAAGATGTGACATTAACCGGAATGGTTACTCTGGACAATGATAATAATATAAATACAATTCAGCAGCAGTTCATTAATAATACAGAACACCTCGGCATTACTCATTTTTACGGAAAAGAAGTAACGGAAATAACAAACCCGAAAGAATGTACTTTATATCGCGGCAACACCGAGTTCAACAGAGTTTATAATCCGGATGCAACGGATGACACAGGTTACGGAGGATGCCATGCGGAGAATATGGAAAATCCCGAAAGATGCTTTCCCGATCTGGCGGTTAAGCCGGTTTTCGATGAAAATTTTGGAGTACCCGCACCGGATGTTCCAAGGTTGGCTTTAAGTTATGCGGGATGTTTTGACTTCAGAGAGGTAACAAGATTTAATGATTATCTCACCGAAGCAAGCAACTACCTTGCGCAGATTGCATCGCCTTTTTTGAGTGAATCCCAAAAGGACGCGATTCCTCTCCCCGGTTCAAAATACAAACCGGCCGATGAAATACTTTTATTCAACAGTCCAAAACTTACATTCAAAGATATTCTTGATATGTACGGAGGCTTTGACGGAAAAGATAACGATAAAGACGGACAGATTGATGAACAGGATGAATATAATCTTGAATATAAACTTGACGCAAATAATCCTTATGAAATAGGAATAAAATTATTCGGCGGCAATAAAACACAGTTTATTCTTCAAAATCCTCCTTTTGAAGGAATCAAAAAAGTGAAACTTGAGCTTTCAAGAGTTTTTACACCGACATTACACACAATTCCGAGCATCACATATCATAAAGAGCCCACCCTTGATACAATTCAAAAACATCTTAAAGAAGGAGACATACAATCAATGCCCGTAAATGACCCGAGATTTGTGGCCTTTAAAGATCAAAACGGTAATTTTCAGGAAATAATATATCCGAATTCGTTTCGTAAGGCATCAATTGAAGATTTGCAAACCGAACTTGAAGAACTTGAGGATTATCTGATGAATCTGCCGGGATTTGATCCGGATGTTGTTGAAATCGATGGTGAACTTACAGCGATTGTTCAAGAACAAGAAAACAAAATTAAAGATGCAATAAACTGGCTTAATTTCAGTATCGACCAAAAACACGCTTATTCGATAAAAAATTATCTGGACAGAGATTCCGATGCTTTTATAGGAGAATCTTCCAACGGTTATGAATATTTTTATTTAACGGCGCAGGGAGATTCGGATGAAATTGAATTCGCTTTAAATACCGACCCTGAAATTGATGATAATGATCCCGAATGGAATAATCCCGAAGCACAGCTTGACCCGGCGCTTGAAGCTGAAAAAGAAGAAGCCGAGGAAGAAGCCGAGCAGGATGAAACTTCAGGCATAAATCTTTTGGCATGGTTTGTTTATATTGTGGAATATTTGGGTGAAGTTGCCGATTCGGTAGAAAATATAAGTTTTCAGCCCGCATGCGGGGAAGATGAATCCGTGTTTGAAAAAGATGAAGCTTACCGGGAATCTTTAAAAGATAAAAACGGAAACGGAATACCTGACGGAGCAGAGGCCAGTGTTGGCTTATCATTGGAATTTGAAAATCGGGATGGTTTGATTGTAACGGGCAGCACTGAAAAATATGAAGTTACGGTAAATGCCGTAAACTCAACCGGAGCGGTAAATAATTTTGATTCTTTTACAGAAGTTAAGCTTAATCCGGATGAACAGGCCGAGCAAAGAGTGCAGATTGACGGGCCTGAAAATTTAAACCTTGTTGAAGGAGAAGCTGTATTTTATATACGGGCAACTGAAGAAGCCGGCTCTTTTGGTATAAATGCCGAATCAGTTAACAGGCCTCAGACTTTAACTTCAAACACTTTAAACTTAAGAAGCGAAGCAAGAAAAATAAGAATCTATACATATGAACTTCAGACTGTTGAACCTCCCACATTTACCGAAGAAGTAATTGAAGGTTATATAGTCAAAAATCAGCAGGGGCAAACAATTGCCGAAATTCATCCCGATACAGGCAAAATAACAATTATAAATCAAGATTATAACACTGAAGTTTTGGAATCCGAACCTGACAAAAGGCTGCGTATAGCTATTATCGAAAAACAAAGCGAAGAAATTGCCGCAGCTGTGGTTGTGATTCCCGATGAAGAGACATTAACATTGCAGCAACCGAATTTTAGTTTTGAAGAAAACGCCCTGAGTTTAAACGGAGTTAATGTAAAAGATATAAATCAAAACGATTATGTTATTACTTTTGAACTGAATGATTCAATATATCTGCTTGATAACAGCGGAGCCTATACAAAAAGAATTGCAAGAATAACCAATGAAGGCCGGATATACACGGCTGACGAGCATTTTATTATTCTAAAAAATCCTGCTAACCCTGACTTGCCTTACATTTTTGTTATTGAGGACGGAAGCGGGAATGATCTGGCAGAAGTTTATTTAAGTTACAGACAAAGTGAAATAAAAGTTAGAAGCGACTTCCCCTATCTGCTTACACGGTTTGTTGAAAAATTCGGCAGAACCGCATTTGCACAAAGCGCAGGAGAAGATGACAGTGACCGGGACGGATTGACCGATCTTCAGGAGGTATTTTTGGGAACAAACAGAATAGATGCAGATACTGACAATGACGGATTCACTGACGGAGAAGAAATCAATAGCGGTTATGATCCTTTATCAAAAGATGCACGATTATTCAGTGATCTTAATCCGGCGGAACGTTCGTATGAGGCTTTTTCACAGCTTTTATTAAGAGGGGTAATAACAAGGGGAGACAACAATACCATAAGACCCGATGAATTAATTACGCGTGAAGAATACGTAAGAATGGTGCTTGGTATTGTTTGTATTAACTGTTCCAAATTTTCCGAACAGACAAAAGAGCAGGTTGACGAATTGTATTCGGATAATCCTTTTCCTGATACGAACATTTCGGATGAACAGCAATATTGTGTTAAAGAAGCCAAAAACCAAGCTATTGTAAGAGGGTATGTATCAGGGGCGGATGCGGGTTACTTTAAACCGGAATACAATATAAGCAGAGCGGAAGCGGTAAAAGTAATACTTGAAGCTGCGGGTATTGAGAGCCCGGATTATTATGAATCCGATAGGCCGTGGTATTACAGATATGTTTTAAAAGCTCAGGAGCTGGATATATTCCCGGAACAGACAAATCCGGCTTTACAGCCTTTGAATGATTTTTCAGAGCAGGATTTTGAAAATTGGATAGACAATGAACTGAATTCACCGAGTAATGTTTTTGAAACATATATAAACTCCCCTGTTACAAGAGCTGAATTCGCATTAATGGTTCAAAATATAATCAGCTTATTTAATTGTTATGAATTTGATCAAGACGGTGACGGATTGCCGGACAATATTGAAATTTATCAATATAATACTTCAACCGAAAAATCCGACACTGATGACGGTGGTCTGGATGACTTAACAGAAGTAGTTACGGGTAAAGATCCTCTGGATCCGGCAGACGATGCTTTTCTGGACAGTGACGGGGATGGTATTCCCGATTTTTGGGAAGATGAGAACGGATTAAACAAATTTGATTCTTCGGATGCGTATTTTGATACAGATTCCGACGGATTGATAAATATTGATGAATATGAAAACGAAACCGATCCAAGAGACCCTGACACCGATGACGGCGGAACACAAGACGGTGATGAAGTATGGCTGCAAAATACGGATCCTTTAGCATCGGGTGATGACACGGGCAATCCCGCTTTCGGAGCGGGCATAATTGCACTGGGTGATGATATCGAGCAGGATACGGTTTCGCGCATTATTACCGAAGGTGTTGAAGAACAGGTTATTAATTTAATAGACACTTTTATTGCCGACGGCGTGTCCACATTATTCCTTGCAGCTGAAATTATTAATAAAAACGGGGATGTAATAGAAGGCGACAACGAAAGCGTTGTCGAGTTCTTTATTAAGAATTCGTCCACTACGAATGCCGAGCTTGCACGGGAAAAGGTACGCGTTCAAGACGGAGTTGCACTTAATACTCTTAACTCAACAACACAGGCGGGTTTGATAGATATAGGAGCAAGACTTGTTAACGGTTCTTTGCCGGCAATGCCGCACCGGGTTTTTGCCCAGCCGCAGGAACCCGTGAGAATGGAGATGATGCCGAGGTCGAATGTTATTAAAACGGGAGGGCTTTCAAAAACTCCTTTGGCAATAATTCTATATGATATTAATGACAATATTGTTAACAATGATTTCTTTAATATTGATGTTAACGTAAGCGGTCCGGGTTTGCTTGACAAAGAAGCCGACATAGACAAAAAAGCAGAGGGTGTCCAGCTGGAAACTTATGAAGGAGTGTTCAATATTGATTTGATATCGATTGAAAATGAAGGCGACATAGAAATTACTGCACAATTAAATAAAGATGATTTAAGTTTAAATTCAAATACAACAGTTACTTCGCGCGATGATATAAAAATTGAATTAATACCTGAAAAAGACTTTATATACGCAAACGGGGAAGATGTAATGCAATTGCGTGCAAGAGCAGTTAACGGAACAGGCAACCTTTTACCCGGCTTTAATGAACAAATAATATTCAAATCCGCTGATCAGTCACTTGGGGAATTCATTGAAGAGCCTGCAAAAAATCTGCAAAACGGACAAACTTCCATAAGATTCCGATCAACTACAAAATCCGGTCCGGTTGAAATAACCGCAACGGCAACAGGGCTTGACCCGGGGAAGATACAGTTTTATTCGGCTGCTTATCAGCCTTTTGAAATAAAATTAAAAACTGAAGACGAAACATTTAATTCGGAAAACGGTGAATCAATAACTGTAACCGCTCAGGTTTATGATGTTTACGGAAATCATGTTGAATTTGACGATCAAACGCCGATCAATTTTAGAATCACAGATGCAACAACACAATACGGAGAAATAGTTTCGTCCGATTCCGTTGTGAACAACGGTGAAGCGGAAGTTGAAATTATCGGCAAAGGAATATCGGGTGAAATACATTTAATCGCATCAAGTCCGGGGTTAAAATCGGGAACAATTAATTTGTATCCTTTAACAAAAATAGATTCCGGTGATTTGGTCGGTGATTATCCCGATGCATTATACGGAACAATTCTCGGCGGTGCGTTCGGTGACCCTACAAAAGAAAATTACACAGCGGGTGAAATTCTTTTCAAAGGTAGTGTGCAGGCTGTAACAGCTTTAACTACTGATGCAACTCCATATATGCCTCTTGCGGTTGTTGATGCCAACGGAGGAATAAGCATGACAGGTGGCAGTGCTCTTGAAACAACTTTTAATGCTCCGAATTCCGTTATAATGACAAATTCGGAAACAGGAGTGGATGTTGCGGAAATTATTTATGAGTATCCGGGCGGAATGCCGATTAATATCGTTGATTTTGCAAATACCGAAACCCTGCAGCAGGGAATATTTTTAATAAGTCAGACACAGGATGAAACTTTTGAATTTGTTGAACTGAACAATGCCGCGGGAATTACCGTTAATGGAAATGAAGCCCTGAGAATCGGGAGCGGAGGTAAAATAAAAATCTCAGATAATTTAATTGAGCTTCAGGTAAGTGATACCAAAAGTTCATTCCTTGTTCTTGATGTTCTATATGCCGATATAAAAATTGCCGAGATAGTATATGCAAAAAATCTAAACAAAAATGCCAAAACAAATTCGGCAATAACAGAGCCCGGTTTATACGCAAACAGTTTATCCGATGATTATATTGTAAGCCAAACAGTATCCGGTTCTTCAACAAAAAATCCCAAGGGCATATTAATAAGTGATAAAAATCAACAGGTTACGGGTAAAAGCGCTCCGGGGTTCTCATATACATCACTTGAAGATATAAATGACTTTATGGGGGTCGGCTTTGACGGTGGCAATAAACATTCATTGTTTTTCGCGGACGGTAACAATGTTGGTGTTTCAAATCTGCATTATGTTTCCGATATAGGAATTAATTTCGGTGACCCTACGGTAAGATTGGATATCCAAAATCAGACAAGTTCATCGGGTTATACAAAAGGCATTGGTAAACCTTTGTATTCCGGTGACAACACAGTTAAAGAAATGGTGCTTGCAGATTACAACAACGACACCCTGGAAGACATAATTCTCGCTTATGAAACCGGCGAGGTAAGGCTTCTTCAAAGGCAGCTTTCTGCCCGGCCTTATAAAGATAAAGGATTGCTTCTGGACATAGCGACGGGTATTTACAGTATAGCGGCGGCTGATTTTGATAACGACGGATATGATGATCTGCTTGTTGCAACAAAAGATCCGTGCGTTGGAGATGAAGTTTGTTTTTATATGTATGAAAATAACGAAGGCAGCTTTAACAGAGTGCATCTTGACCTTGATATTGAAGACAGAGTTTCTGACATTAAAATCGGCGACATGAACAACGACGGTTACGATGACATAGTTCTTGCCGAACTTTCGGGAAATATAAAAATCTATTACAACAACGAAGGTGAAATAGAGACAACGGGACAGATTCTTGAAAATATCGGAACCCGAGTTGATTCATCCGGTGATTTCAAAAAAGAAGTTCTGTTGCATTACAACGGAATGCCGCAGGAAGATGAAAATAACCTTGATGATGATTTTAACTTTAAGACAATAAAACTCAACTCGGGCTCTGCCGTGAATAACGATTTTGTAGACCCTGCAACACAAGCTCAGGTTGAAGAGCTTGGAGGTGACCCTTCAATGTTTGCTTCAGATGAAGAACTTGATTTTATTTATATGGACGTCGACCCGATATTCGGTAGTCCGGACAGCTCCAAAAAAGCTGTTGATATAAACGGATCCACAATCTCTATTGACGACAAGATTGTCTATACGATTACGTTGTTCAACAATAGCGGAAGTCAGATTGATAATCTGATGGTAAGTGATTTTTTGCCCGAGACACTGGAATTTAACAATGACAGTCTTAAATGTTTAAATTGCAATGAAGAAATTGAAATTATTGAAACGGGAATGAGCCTCAGGCCGTGGGTAGTTAAAATTCCATCAATACCTTTAGGTGAAAGCAGACTTATAACTTACGAAATGACTGTAACCGAATTGGCTGAAATCGCATTGGATTTGAATGTTAATTTTGATGCCAACTTCCCTAAAGACGGATTTTTGGACATAAGCGCAAATCCGGAAAACAATAATTCGGGACGCAACTTGTTCTTATATTCGGTATCAAAAAATCCCGAAACAGGAAGAATGACTTACAGCCGATATGTTACGGATCCCGCGGAACCTGAAGAACCGGAACCTCCGCTTGGAATTGAAGACTCGGATGGTGACGGAGTAGCCGATTCAATGCCCGATCAAATTAAAGATTTGGCTGAAGATCTCAATGAAGGCGACGAAGACGGTGACGGAGTTCCAAATGCATGGGATGAAGTTAACGGTGCTATTGAAAATGCACAGGATGAGATAAACAATATAGTTGATACATTCAGTTGTAAGGGAGGCTGTTTACCGATTCCCTTTAACAATGCGTTTTTGGCTCCGGGGCCGATAAACATTATGGGTACACCGGTTGGTGCCGACCCCGGAACCCCCGCATTTACATACGGACCTGTAACGATTTATTTAAGCCCCACTTTAACTGCAAATCTTGCAAACTCGGTGTGTATTGCGGGAAACTGCTGGAGTGTAATTATTCCTTTATTGCCGCCTTCGGCATGTGAAGCCATAAACGAAGCATTCGAAAATGCAATGGCCAGAGCCAATGATGTAATAAGTTCCGAAAACGGTACAAGTATTTTAAGCGGAGGCGGAGGAAGCTCGGGATCACTTAATCCGAGGGAAGGAAACGGCGGATTAACGGGAAGCTCAATTCTCGGCAGTTATAAGCCGAGCGGCTCTTCGGGCACAAATAAAAAAGTCCCCGGCTTTCCGGGAGTAATAACTGACTGGTTTGCGAAACAGATGGAAGAAATAATTGTTAAGCTTTCCGATCTGCCCGACCTTTATGTTTATTATCCCGATCCGGGTTCGTTTGTTTCCGAAACTCCGCCGCAGGCTGAATTTAAAACATTCCAGGATGTTCTTACCTATGTAAATAAACTTCCTTTAATTGATCTTGAAGTCAGGCAAATTCAAATTAAAGTACCTTCGCTGTCAGTCAGCGAAATTCCAAAAATACAGGCGGAGCTTCAAAATTGGCTTGCACAAGTTAAATTGCAGGTTCAAAAATTAAAACTTAATATACCTTGTGATTTAACGCCCGAATTAAGCAATAAATGTATAAAAGCTTTTGCGGAAATTGAAAAACCGATCGCGATAATCGAAAAAAACCTTAAGCTTCTTGAAGAATATAAAAAACTGCCCGGTAAAATTCTCGACTGGAAAAACGTTAAAACAAAATATATTCAGCAAATAATCTGTTACCTTGATACGATAACCACCTACATGGGAGGTTACTTTAAAAAGCAGGTAAACAAAATGAACGGCTGGATGAAGGTTTCGGTTGATGTTAATAATCTTTTAAAAACATGGCAGAAAATCAGTAAATTAATGACCGATTATCAAAAGAATTGTGACACATGTAAAACCGAAAGATACAGTTTAACTCAAATGCTTGCTCAAATATTTACCGGTGCTTTGCCGGAGCCGCCGATTGTCCAATTTCCGAAATGGCCCGACTTTCATTTTGATTTTTCTCAGCTTCAATTGGGCTTAAAAGTTATTTTGCCCGATCTTCAATTTAAAAAAGAACAGATTATAATGCCGAAAATACCGGAGTTCGAGTTTCCCGATTTTCCCGAAATGCCTGAAATTCCCGGTTTACCGCAGCAGCCGGGTTTACCGCAGCAGCCGGGGGCGCCGCTTCCGCCGGATGTAATTTTATCGCCGGAAGCTCAAAAGATTCTTGAAGAATATCAGAGAAATCTTGATTTAATTGTAGAAACTTCACAATCAATAAGTTTAACTTTACCTGAATTGCCCGAAATACCGGAACTGCCCGATTTGCCCGATTTACCCGCCATGCCTTTGCCTCAGTTGCCGGATATACCCGATCCTCCGAAGATACCGGAATTACCGAGCAGTATAGACACCGCGCTCGACAGTATTTCGGTCGGAATAAAAATAATGTGTCTGCTGAAAAAGAACTTACTGCCTATACCTATGAGTAACCTTAAATCGCATATAGAAGGTGCTACAGCAAGGTCAAGCAGTACTTCTTTACCAATAGATACATTGTTCAGCTTTCAGTCGCCTTCTGTTTCGGTTCCGTCGGTGGACAAAATCAAGCTTGATTTAAAAATGGATTTGCGGCTTGAAACAAGTCCGATTTATGATGCAGCCGAAGAAGTGGCGCAAAGCTGGAACACTATTATTACGGATCTGGGTCAGGTTGCGACTCAAATCTCCCGTGAAATAAGTGAAATTGAAATACCGGAAGCACCCGAAGTTCCGGAGGTTCCGGAGGTTCCGGAGCTTCCCGAAGCACAGGTTTATAATCCCGATCCGGCCCCGATTAAATTAAAGGCAACGCAAAAATACATAAATCCGAAAGATTTAAACTACCATGTTAAAAATACGGAGATTCCCGAAGAAATGAAAAACAATTATTATGCAAATCTCAGAAATGCTTTAATTGCATACAATGATTCCGAAAAAATGTTTACAAAATCAGTTGGTAAAGATTTTGACCGGCTTGTTGCATTATCAAATAAAGCTCCAAAAATAACGGATTATATAACGCAAAGAAAAGTTGCATCAAAAAATCCGGTTTCATTAAAAGGGTTGCTGGCAGTTAATACAAATGCCATATCACCTAATGTAATTGATCGGGAAGAAGCCTCGAGCCCGCAATCCCAAACCGAACTCACGGGATTGTATGTTTATAATCCCGCAACCGGACTTAATGAAAGAATTCTTATGTACGAAGGTGAAATCAGTCTTCCTCATAATTCGATAATAGCTGATATTGATGAAGATGAAGACGAAGATATTATTTATTCATACGGTGGTAACGTGTACTTAAAAGAAAATTACAATAAGCCCGCCGACAGCAAATATGTTCGGTATAATTCACAAAATCCAACTGTTTCGGATCTGGATGAGTTCATACCCGACACTCCCACGGTAAACAATTACGATGTAAGTTATGATACCGGAACCGAAGTGAACCATAGCTGGGACGCCTTAAACCGAGGTTCAATTTCAGGTTATCAAATTGAATATAAAGATAATCTTTCGGATTTTGATTCAACCGGTTATACACAATCCAATAAAATTGTGGTTATTGAAGATGTTGAACAAACGATTACTGTGGGCAAAATCAAAAAGGATATTGAAATTACAGCAATAGAAGGCAGCTATACGGTTAACGGTGAAGTAACGAATTTATTTAATTTCGGGAATACGATTGAAACAAGCTCTGATCCGAATACCGAAATTGTTATAAGCTTTTCGGATTCCAGCCAGATCTTCTTGGGTCCCGATACAATTATTAAACTGCCCGATTACACACCGGGAGATTTTGAAGTAACCGTAGTAACAGGAACCGCAAACTTCAAAAGTAACTTTTTTACAAATCTTTTCCTACAGGAAAATTCAACAACCATAAATGAAGACGCTGAAATCAATATGCGGTATCAGAATGATGACACGGTTGAACTCCAAAATGACACTTATTTTTACGGGTCTTCGGTTACCGACGGACTGGGCTTTATTACTAATCTAAGTGGACAGGCGAAAATCACCGGAATGTCGAGACAAACACTGGATTCCGGTTCCGGAAAGCAAGAACTGGACCAAGGCCAAATTATTCATACAATGCAGGATTCGGAGATTGAAATCTATCCCGAAGCAGGACTACGACAGACACTTATGATTTCGGAAAACAGAACAATTCCAATATCGCAAAAATATACGGATGACCTGCAGATCAAAGTAAAAAACGGAAAAATCGAAATAATTACGCCTTCGGATGATCTTACAAATGAAACTCGGGCTCAACAGGGAATGTTGATTAAATTCAACGAAAAGATTGAAATGCAAAACGGAAACATGGAAATACAATTTGCCAATGGCGCAAAAACAACGCTTGGTGCGCAAGACACATTGCAGGTATTCGAGCTTACCGACCCTGAAAATCCTTTTATTGCCGTAGAAATGGATGAAGGCAACTACTATTCGCGAATTTATGCAATCGGTAATAACGGTGAGACGGGAAACCCTTCAGAAACCCGGTTACTTGCACCTCAGATATGCAGTGATGATCAAAAACCCTTTGTAGAAGCCGGGCCTTCCGATAAGCAGGTAATAATAATGCAGACTTTAAGGCTGGATGCTTCAAAATCATTTGATTCAAACGGTGAAATTAAAGAATTTTATATTGATACGGATATTGAGGATGATACCGACGGAGACGGTGACCCGGCCAATGACCGTGATTTCACCAATTCAATACCGAGTCATCCGATATTCCTTATAGGGCCGTTCGAAGAACTCGGCACAACAAAACTTGCATTAAACGCTGTTGATAAATCGGGTAATATCGGAAAACAGATTTTAAACATTGAAGTAATTGCGCCCGACATATCCCTCAACGACTCATCGGCAACCAGTGAATCGATTACAGGTTTTATTGATCCCATTGCAAATGAAATCCCCATTACATTGGTAAGAAACCGTGAAGGCGTTATTACAAAACTAACAGATACTTTAACTGATGAAGACGGAGAATTCAGAGTTGACGGATTAAATTATGAAGACGCAATTCTGGTTAAAAATGCTGACGGGGATACCGTGGCTGAAATTGATCCTTATTCCGGAAGAATAATTATTCTGGATCAGAATTACTATGTTGATGTTTATGAAGCCATATTTCCGTCAATGCCTACAAGAATGGTTATTATTGAGCGGGATACGAATGCGATAATGACCACTGTACTTTTGATTCCGGATTTAAATACAGATGTTACAATTCATGAAAATGATTTTGAAGGAACTCATATAAAAGACACAAATCCAAATGATCAATTCGAAATAACGGGCCTGCCCGCTGATGATCCGAACTTTACGGGCGGAGCTGAAATAAGAAACACCGCAGATGACAAACGAATATCAATCACCGATTCCGGAGGTAACATCTACTTTTTCGATGAACAACTTGATTTAAGGCTTAAGCGGGCTGATGATCCGTCCGAGCCGATTGTCATTGAGGTACTCTTCAACACAAATGTAATTGCTGAAGTATCTATATCAATAAATAACGGCAAAAAGGCGGAAATTGTAAGCCGTGAAGAAATCGGCATGCCCGAAGAGATTGGAACAAGTGATCTGGACGGAGACGGAATGAGTGATAATTTTGAATTGGAATATGGGTTTGATGCAAGAAATCCGGATGATGCAAATCCGGATTCCGACGGGGACGGACTTTCAAATCTTGAAGAATCGAGACTCGGTACAAATCCGAGAAATGCCGATACCGATGGAGACGGATTTAATGACGGAGAAGAAGTTGCATTCGGAAATAATCCGACAAGTGCGGCTGCTTCACCTTTTAAAGATGTTGATGAAGAACATCCTTATTTTGAATCAATTTTAAATCTTTCCCAAAAAGACATATTAAGAGGCCGGACTGAAGACGGACGTTTTGAATTTAATCCCGACCGGTTTATTGCAAGAAAAGACTTTGCGGATATTATACTTAAAATGCTTTGTATAATTCCAAGGCCCAAGGCGCATGAAGAGCCGAATCTATATTCTGACATGCCTTTTGATGAAAACAATTATTATTATCCTGTTGTTAAAGAAGCGACTCTGCAGGGATTTGTAACAGGTTATATCGGTGAGACAGATCCTGAAACAGGATTAAATCCGTTTAAACCCGGAGCAACCATTACCCGTGCTGAAGCTGTAAAAATCGTTCTTGAAGCACTTGAAAAACAAAAAATAATAACATTAAGCGGTGTTCAGCAGCCGAAAGTACAGCCGTGGTATGCACCGTATATAAATATATCCCTTGATCTAACCGACAGACTTCTTAAAGAAAGCGAAGTTAAAGAAACATTTATCCTTACACCAACGGAAGCTGCGAATCCGAATAAACTTTTAACCCGCGCGGAATTTGCCGCAATTGCCGACAGAGTGCTAAAAGCGTTCGATTGTTATTCAATTGATACCGATGGCGATGGAATGCCCGATATCTGGGAAGAACAAAATGGTTTGGATCCGTTTAATCCGGATGATGCAAGTGGAGATCCGGATGGCGACACTTTAAGCAATGCCGATGAATACAGATTCGGAACAGATCCTTTTGATCCCGACACCGATGATGGCGGCACAAACGACAATATTGAAGTTGAACGCGGGACAAACCCTGTCGACTTTCCGGAAGATGACCCGTTTATTTCCGGAGGAAGAATTGATACCGAAGGACGGGATCCGAGACAAAATCTTGAAGAAGGTGTGTACATAATTGAAGAAGAATGTAATTCGTGTCCATGTGTTTCTGCGCTTGATCATAAGGCGGATTTGATTATAGGTGACATTTTGTTCGCTGTTATTGCAAATGGCGATATGTCCACTGTTTTCTCTAAAAGTAATGAATTAATTTTTAATTATGAACCGTAAAATAACAAAGAAAATATCGCTTATAATTTTGATTTGGGTTTTTATACTGAACTTTCAGGCTGTATTTGCTCAGGATTACGACAGTGATTGTGTTTCAAACATGAAACCTTTTATTGAAGAGAAAAGCAGTGAAATGCGAACCTATTTACAGGAACATTTTAAAAGCAAAAAAAACAATTCTTCGCTTTTGGATCTTGCACTTGAAAGGTTTGATGTATATAAAAGAGATCTTTATGACAAATACAATGAGTATATACCGGAACCGGGCTTCGAGCTTTTTGGAACAAGCGCACAATCTTTGCAATGCAGCAAACTTATACGAGAAGAAATAGATCTGATGGAAAAACAAATAAGAAGCTTTTTTGAACAATCATCAAATGTAAAAACAACATCGGCAGTAATGGAAAAATTAAAAGCAATCAATAAAAAAATGGATGAAATGCTCAAATCAACAATGCGGATGTATGCCAAATGGCTCAGTTTAAAAGAAAGAATACCTTGTTTTATTAAAAACTGCACATGATACAAAAACACAAAACAAAATTCGGACTTATAAGTATTCTGTCGATTCTGATAGTAATATCGGGGATGCTATACGGAAATCTGCAGGCGGCATCCACAAACCCCTACGATAAAGAGGAATTAAATTTTGAGGAAGTTAAGGTTCTTTATCATAAAAGAATAAATGACCTTTTTAATTCAAAACTTAAATTATTAAAACAAGGCGATAAAGGATCCGGAACAACAAAAATACCAACCGGAGACGAATGCGGTGAAAACAATTATTCAACATTCTGCCTTGCAATTACCGCTGCGGATGAATATGAAAATTATGAGAAAGCCCTAATAAAAAGAAAACAAACAGTTCCTGTAGGAGATGAAGAAGGGCTTGAGAAAATCGGAATAATCGCGGCGGGTCAGACTCTTGCGATTGATAATGAGCTTCAACAATCCAAAAAAGCGCTTGATATGGCTCTTGATACTTATAATGAAATTCTTCCGGCTTACAGAATGCATGATAAATTTCAACAATTAATTGAAACTCTTACCAAATATAATAAAAAGCTATCCGAATTCAGAAAAGAAGTTGAAAAACTTCCTTCTGAATTTGTTGATGCCACAACAACTGAGTGTACTTAGTCCATGAAAAAAACATTAATCTACATATCGGTACTTATATCAGTTTTAATTGCAGCAATTGCAATAAATACTGTTAATGCGCAGTCGGGCGAAACACCTGCAACAATGGATGAACTGCTGGAACGGGCCGAAGATAAAAGCGGTGAAGCCGTTGCGGAAAATCTGTATCTTGATATTTATAAAAAAACGGCACTCGACCCCGCGGAAGAAACAGCTAAAAAAACGGGGCAAAAGCTCAAGTTATCCGAAGACGAAGTAAATAAAGTTATATTAAAAGGTGAAATAGGCTCGATTGTAAGCGAAGATGATGATATACAAAATCTTACGGCAAAATACCGAAAGATGTACCAAGAATATTATTCAACACTAAATACCGAGAATTTAAGAAGCGAACTTAAAAATAAAATTAATCCTTCGGAGATTTTTAAAGACGGTGACACCTCCAATTCCGAATTTGATTTACTTTATGACTTAACTGTAATTGAAGTAATTTTGTTTAATGAAAGTTCGATAAGTTCTTACGGCGGTAAATTTGCAATGCCTGATTTTGATTTTACAGATCCCGAAGAACAAGAAGAAATCGAAGATTTGTTCGGAGAAGAAGCAGATCCGGAGGCCGGGCCGAAGCCCGGAGCCGAAGATGAATTCAGTGCACTTTCATGTTTTGCAGAAGATGCAAATCTTGAAAACGCTTTAAATGAATATGAAGATACACTGCAGGCTCAAAACGAAGGATTAACTGAAGAAGATGAAGCAATGGAAGACATTACATTTGATGAAACCGGATTCCCCAAATCTCGGCCCGATGAATGGCCCGCCAGCTTTCTATGCCCCGAAGGAGCATTTTTCTGCATGGAAATAAGTTTTGATTTTGGGGCTTCAAAAGTCTACAGCAAAACGGATAATTGCGTTTTCTGTCATGTACAAAACATAAATAAAGAAATAGACAAAATGCTTAATAAATCGCTTACAGCAAATAAAATAACAGGCAATCTGTTTGAAATGCCAAAATGTAAATCTTCGTTCTCTGATATCGGAGCAAATATGAATGTTATTACAATGGCGGTTCCTCCACCAAAACAGGCAAAAACCGATATGTACGTTAACTTGAATATTGAAAAAGAATGGCAAAAACTTAAAGAAAAATATAAGCCATTCCTGTTTGATACGGGCGGCAAAGAGATGCCGGATCAAAACGTGGGAGACAGGGCAACAAGAAAAGCCATAAGCAATGTAAGCCCCGAAGGGTCCCTGCAGGAGGTTACAAATAAAACAAATCAGGTTATTACGGGTAAAACGCAAGAAAGCGAACAGGCACAGGATATTCGGAAAAAATCACTACAAACCGAACTTCAAAATAAAGAATACCAAACTCTAATCGAAGAACTCGATGCATGGAAAGTATACTTCAAATCAATTAAAGAACTTTTCGATAAAATGCTTGAAACATGCAACGAGTTCGCAAATACCCCTTATTGTTCTTAATTAAAATATGAAAAAAGTATTAAAAAAATTACTGGTAAAAATATTGATATTGAGCGTTATCACGCTCAATACAAGTACTGTATACAGCCAAAATCTTGAAGTTAACGAATCCTGTTTTGAAGACTGGCAGTATTTTATTTCTTCTCAATTGTCTTATAACGAATTCAGAGAATTCTGGAATGATATATTTGACAGATATATGAAAAATTTATGTCATTATCAGGATATCAGACAGGTCATAAATCAACAGGAAGCTTTAAGCGAACAGATTAAGGAAGCATATTTAAGCTGTAATGCGGAACAGGCAATTGAACTTGAAGAAAAATATGATGAATTAAGAGCTGAACTTTTCTATTTAAGAAATTTTATTGAAATACCGGTAAGCGACATACAAAAAATCCCCGATGATAAAGTGTACGGTTTAATGAGATCGGAATTTGTATTGAATTCCGTAGTGTTTACCGAAAAAGAACTAAAACCGCTTTTCGACAGCTTTACGGAAAAATATAAAAATAAAATCTCCACAAAATATGCCAAGTGCAAAGATCCGAATTTTGAAGCACTTAAAGAAAGATGGGACAGTTTTGTTGAAAACATTAAAGCTTTAAGTACAGAGCAACCGCAGCCATCTGTCAAGGCAAACTGGGGCCGGGCAATTTCCACTCCGCATAAAGCCATAGAGGATTTTGTTGGCGGAATTAAAAATCAAAGGCTGAATAATCTTCCCGCAGTAAAAACTCCGGATGAAGTTGTAAACGAATTATATAAAGAAAGTGAAAAAACCGGCGGCGCAGAGCCAACGATCGCAGATATTCAAAGCGCGGTTATGAAAACTGCACGTGAATATGTAAAAAAAGCCGAATCCGCATCTCTTCGGGCGGAGTACGAAGCCAAATACAAGAAAGGTAACGACGCGGTTACTTCGGAATATGAAAGAAAAATTCAGGAAATAATCGATATTGCGGAATCAACTTTTGATCCTTTTAACAAACTCAAAAAATGCAGTAAATCCGCCGGCGAACGCCAGTGTCAATAACAAAATTCGATAGATTAATATAGTAAAGCTTTAGCCGGCTTTATGCAAAAAGCTCCCGGGGAAATATAATGGGAGTTTTTTGCTAAGGCTTTTCTAGGGCTTGTATTTAAAAGGAGATCGAATTTAGGGTTAACGGTTCACCAGCGCGAATATTGTTCCTTTAATCTTACTCTTAAAATAATCGTCTTTTTGAGGCTGGTTTAGTTTTTCATTAATTTCTGTGATGTCGGATTTACAGTAAGGACAAACATCCCGAAGGCTGGATACGGCCTTACCGCAACTAATGCAGTTAAAGATCATAATTGTCGTAATTCTATTCAAGGATATAATGATCGCTTTTGTCATTTGGCAGAACTTCTTCTTCTCCTATTTCAATTTTTTTAACTTCCGGAGTTTGATTTGATTTCTTTTTGGGTCCTTTAGAAGCCATGGATCTTTCTTCGAGGAACCTCTCAACATCGCTTTCCCTCATTCTCCATACACGTCCGAGTTTGATTGCTTTAATCTTTCCCGACTTAATGTATTTAAGGACAGTGAACGGATGAACTTGCAGTAATTCTGCAACTTGCTCTGTTGTGAGTAATTTATCGGATACCAATTCTTTTTTATTTTAATAAAATTTACTAAAGGTTGTTAAACCTTATTAAAATTTTATCATTTCAAAACAATTTTAGCAAGTTCCAGACTATTTAATTAAATCTGCCTAAATTTCAAACAGCGTTATTATATATAGCACAACTTTAATA
>CAYFUK010000024.1:0-18703 GCA_964346325.1 uncultured Candidatus Peribacteria bacterium
TTGTTAATGACTTGGCGGCCGGCTTTCAGAAAGCCGCAATTCAAGCATTGGTTGAAAAGCTTACTACTGCTTTTGACCGATATAATCCAAAACAAGTTCATTTGGCCGGGGGCGTTTCGGCAAATATCCTTTTGAGACGGGAAGCTGAAAAAAAACTTGGTAAAATTATTTTCCCTGAATCAATAAAATACTGCACCGATAATGCCGCAATGGTAGCATCATATGCATATTTCAAAACCTAAAAAAAAAGTAACAAAAATTTTTGGCTTAAATAAGTTTAATAATAATCGGTTAATCCCGTACCGGTACGGAATTTCAATACTATGCGGGAATAAATTTCGGCTGTCAATCAATCTGCTTTTACTGTCGAAGTAAGAAGTCGAAATTCGAAGCTTTCTGACAATCTTTAGGTAAAAGCGGGATATTTCAGTCCAAAACTACTTGACATATTGCAAATAATTATTTATTATCACGCCTTCTAGTTTTTTTATATGGAACAGGGAAAATTATCACAATCCGAATTACCAAATGAAATAGAGGGTGTTGAGCTTCCTGAAAGCTTTGAATTAACACTTGATTCATACATTATGGATGCGGATTCATGGATCGATTATCTAGCCGGGATTATTGTAAAAAGTTTGAAAGGAAAAGATGCTGAGGTAGTACAGAGATTTATGGACTCGATTGAAGCATATATAATTCTGAACCAAATAGAAAATAATCCGGGAATTGATTCGGAAACAGTAACCGCTAAAACCGAGAATCTCTACATTGCGCTTTCAAGATATATTATCCATTACTTATATGGATTTAATAAAATCTAACTAATTCATTATGGAAAAACTCACGCACAAAGAAATCACATTTTCCGATTCCGCAAAATTCATTATCAAAGAATTATGTGTTGACAG
Source organism: uncultured Candidatus Peribacteria bacterium (assembly GCA_964346325.1). Classification (GTDB taxonomy): domain Bacteria; phylum Patescibacteriota; class Gracilibacteria; order UBA1369; family PNNO01; genus JAUVDZ01. The sequence goes on from CAYFUK010000024.1 coordinate 912, forward strand.
AATGTCTTTTGATCAGGCTTCTCAGGAATTATTGTTTTTGGTAAGTCAGATTGACAGTGAAGAGAACAGAAATAAATTTATAGCTGATTTAGAGCTGTATATTAAAAAAATCATGGATGATACCGAAAAAGCATGTATCATTATCGACTCTTTAAAAGATGTTCTTTCTCAAAATGCAAAACCCGAAGTTCCCGTTAAAAACTTCGAAGTCCCGGGAAAAGACGGTCTGAACCGGAGAGCATTGAAAATCCTGCATAACCCCGCAATGAGATAAATATTTACTTTTTGCTGATTTTAGGTTAATTTTGGAGCGTTATGGTGAAACGTACCTTTGTATTTATATTCTTTCTTATAATCGGAATCGGTCTTTTTGTTTCCGTAATAATAACGACCGGTGTTGAGTCAATCATAAAATCTTTGAGTGAATTCTCGCTTTTAAATTTTATAATTCTGGTTGTTTTATCATTATTTAATTTTGCTCTTTTTACTTTGAGGTGGGATATTATTATTGCGCATCATCATGCAGGAAAAAAAATACCGTTTTATAGACTTTTTTTACACAGGATGACCGCTTATTCCGTTAATTATCTTACACCTGTTGCACAATCGGGCGGCGAACCTGTAAGACTGTTTTTTTTGCAGGAAGAAGGTGTTAATACAAAATCCGCTGTTTCAACAATCGTAATCGATAAGATTTTTGAATACACAGCTTTAATACTGTTTATTTTCAGCGGAATATTAATTTCCATGATCCAGGGTTCAATATTCAGCGGAAAAATAGAGGTAATACTTATAATAATAATCCTGTTGTTTGGAGGCCTGATCTTCTGGTTCTACTACGCAACAATGAAAGAAATAGGTTTTTTTACTTCACTTTTAAAATTCTTCCGATTATATAAAATAAAAAAAATAAAAAAACATGAAGCCGGTATCCTTCATGTTGAAGAACAAATGACCAGATTTTATCTGCACAATATAGGTAAATTTATATTTCTGTTGTTTTTGTCGTTTACCACTGTTTTTTTTATGGTGCTTGAGCACTGGCTTATAGCTTATTTTATGGGTGTTGATTTCACTTTTCTTCAGTCATTTCTTTCCGCAACAATACCCGGAATTTCATATATACTTCCTGTTCCCGGAGGTTTTGGAATGCTTGAGGGTAGTCATGCAGGAATATTCGCTTTGCTCGGAATAAGCATAAACGTATTTGTATTTGTTCTGATTATAAGATTAAGGGACTTGGTTTTTATATTTATAGGGCTTGCTCATGCGTCAAAACAAAGCATAAGCATGATAAAGAAAGGTTTTAAGCGAAAGAATTGAATTTTCAGATAAAAACAGTATAATTATAGGTACGGTTTTGAAAATGCGCTCTAAATTTTATATTATGAATGATGATACTAACCTGACTGCAAAACCTCCTTATCAAACACCCAAAGGTGTGCATGATATTCTTCCCAATGATCACGAATATCATACTTTCATAAAAAAAGTTGTCAGACACCGGCTAAGGCAGGCGGGTTTTAAACGTATAACAACGCCTGTTTTTGAATATACCGATGTTTTTGTACGAAGTATCGGTGATGCAACAGACATTGTGGAAAAAGAAATGTACACATTCGAAGATAAAAAAGGAAGGAACTTAACTTTAAGACCCGAAAATACCGCGGGAGTAATCAGAGCATATATAGAAAAAGGCATGAACCAGCTACCTCAGCCCGTTGAACTTTATTATATTGACCCGATGTACCGCTATGACAGACCTCAAAAGGGAAGATACAGGCAATTCTGGCAATTCGGATTTGAAATTATAGGAGAACTTGACCCCGCGCTTGATGCACAGTCGATTTTTCTGGCCAATAAAATAAATGAGGATCTTAGTATTGACGCATTGTTTGATATTCAAATTAATACAATAGGAAGCCTGGAAGACAGAAAAGAGTATATTCAGGAATTAAAAAATTATTATTACGGTAAAGAACGTTCATTGTGTGAGCATTGCAAAAAAAGGCTGGAGCAAAATCCTTTAAGACTGCTTGACTGCAAACATGAAGACTGTATGATTCTGGCTGAACTCGCTCCGAAGATGACTGACTATCTATCTAAAGAAAGTCAGGAATATTACAATGATGTAAAAGAATTTCTTGATGAAATGGACATTAAATACACGGAAAATCCAAAACTGGTGCGTGGGCTCGATTACTATACGCACATTGTTTTTGAATTCTGGGATAAAAAAGACGGATCGCAAAACGCGATAGGAGGCGGCGGAAGATACGACGGCCTTGTTGAATTGATGGGTGGTCAACCAACTCCGGCCGTAGGGTACGCTGCAGGTATGGAGAGAATAATCGCCCACATGAAACGGGAAAAAATAAAAGTTCCCTCAAAAGATGATGTGCACGTTTTTGTTGCGCAATTGGGCAAAGAGGCGAAAAAGAAATGCCTGAAATTGATTGATGAAATGCGCGAAGCCGGCATTAAAACAATAGGTGCACTGGGTAAAGGAGCAATGAAGCAGCAACTTAAAATGGCTGATAAATTTAATGCACCTTACACTGTAATAGTGGGAATAACGGAAGTTCGGGAAGGCACCGCAATTATAAGAAATATGGAAAAAGGAAGTCAGGAGATTGTTAAGTTTGATCAGATAATTGATGAACTCATTGAAAAAATCGGCAAAAAAAATCTGGATAAATACAGTCCGGGTGAATTTGTATACTAACCCCAAAAATTATGGCTCCAGCAGCAAAAAAAACCGAAAAAAAGAAGTTCAACCCGTGGAAGATAACCACAATTGTTCTATTTATATTATTTGCTTTAATCATTGTTTATGAAAGAAGCCCGAATGTTCACAATGGAATGAATATGATATTAGGTATCACAAGTGACCGTTATCCTATACTTGAACAGGTAAGAGTTGATGTTTTAGGTGACGTATCCGTTGAAGAACCGGGTTATGATTACAATGAAATACTTGACCAAATCGAAGAAGAATTTGAAATGGAATTTATAGTAACAGAGGTTGATGTAGCCGGTGACAAAGGTGAAAACTATATCAATACATATGAGATAGCTTCAATTCCCGTTTTATTATTTGAAGAAGATCTTTCTGAAACGAAATTCTACGATGAAACAAAAGAAAGTTTTAAAAAACAGGATGAAAAGTATGTTCTCCAGTTAAAGCCATATAAATTTCTGGAATTACCAAGTTATGAACTCGGCCACAAAAGGGGCGCTGAGAATCCTAAAGTAACAATTGTTGAATACAGCAGTTTATCATGTGGATATTGCGGTACAATGAAGCCATTGCTCACTCGGCTTCTTGAAGAATATCCGGATGATGTTCAACTTATATATAAACATTTTAACAGAGGCGGCATAGATATGTTACTTGAAAATGCTACAGAATGCGCAGGCGAACAGGGAAAATTTTGGGAAATGCACGATTATATTTTTGATAATCAATCAGGTTTAAGTGAAAGTGAACCAAAAACATTTTTACAGGAAGGCGCAATACAAATTGGTCTGAATATGGAACAATTCAATTCTTGTGTGGAACAGGAAAAATACGCACAGGTAGTAAATGCTCATACATCTGAAGGATATAAATTCGGTGTTAGCGGAACACCGGCTTTCTTTATAAATGACTTGTTTATAGGCGGTGCTGTATCATATGATACACTTAAGGAAGCTGTTGATTCATTTATCCAATAACCAAAATAAACATGCCGACAATTGATTTAGGACCACTTAGTATTCAAATCTGGGGATTGTTTGTAGCTGTTGGAATGCTTGTTGCTCTGTTGCTTTCGATAGGAAGGGCAAAAAAATTAAAAGGTGCGAAATCTCACAAACTGACAAGTGAAAATCTGTACGATTTATTTATAATAGTATTTATTTTAGGTTTAGTCGGGGCAAGAATTGTTTATGCTCTCGAGCACTTTAATACATTTTTTGCTGAAGGCGGAATTGGTGAACTTATAAATATTACAAAAGGCGGGTTGAATTTATATGGCGGATTAATAATCGCTGCAATTGCCGCACTTATATATCTTAAAATCAAAAAGTTGCATTTCTGGCAAGCGGCCGACATTATATCGCCGGGATTAGCTCTTGGTGTCGCCATTGGAAGAATCGGGGATTATTTGATGGGAAATCACATTGGCGCACGCACAGATTTCTTTCTTGGAACATATTATCAGGGAGACTTAAGACACTCTTCATCTTTGTATCATGCTATAAGCGGATTTGTTATTTTTATTGTTCTGCTTTTGTTTTGGCCTTTTATTAAAAGAAAAGAGGGCCTAACGGCATATTTGTTTATTATACTTTATGCTTTGGCAAGATTTGTACTGGATTTCACCAGATCAGCCGATATAATCGGAATTTCCGATCCGATATTTTATAATTTAACATTATCACAGTGGATTTCTGCGCTGTTATTTGTTATCTTTGTACCGCTGTTAGTGTTAAAAATTAAGAAAAAATGAGGAAAATACTAATAATCGTTTCAACGTTTTTATTGCTAAGTCAATTTAGCTTTGTTGCCAATGCGCAAGTTATGAATGGCAGTTTTCCCGATGTTCCCGATGATCATAAATACGCTACGGCAATTGAATATTTTTATGAAAAAAATATTATCGAAGGTTACCCTGACGGCACCTTCAGGCCCGACCAGGCAGCCAGCCGTGCTGAAGCATTAAAGATTATCCTCTTAAGTTCGGGCATTACAGTAAGTATTAATGATTCGGCACAGAATATTTTCCCTGATGTTACCGCTGATCACTGGTTTTATCCTTATATCAAAAGAGCGGTTGAACTTGATATAGTAAAAGGTTACGAAGACGGCTATTTCAGGCCGATTCAAAACTTAAATATTGCTGAAACTCTTAAAATGATTCTTTTAACAAACGGAATAACAGTAAACGATCCTCCTGAAAATACAAATATTTTCCCTGATGTTTCATCCGAGTTATGGTTTGCTCCTTATGCTTTATATTCAAAAGAAAAAAATATTATTGAACCGCAATCCGACGGAAATCTGAATGCCGCAAGAAGCATAACCCGAGGAGAATTGGTCGAACTAATGTACAGAACAGAAATAGTTCTTCAAAATAACGGCGAACCTTTTGATATTTCGACAAACTGGCCGATAGTTACATACCCTGAATACGCATTCAAAACAAAGCTGCCTTTTGACTGGAAGGTGATTAATAATGAAGATCAAATTGTTTTTTGGCACACCGATACGGTAAATCATCAAAGTACATATGAGGTTCCCTACCCTTATAGCGCCGATATCAAGTTTCATTTGGATGAAAACAAAGAAGGTCTTTCAAAAAATGCATATATTAAAAATCTTGAAATGGTATACAAATCGGATTTCGGAACCTATCAAAAAAACACTCTTACAATTGCGGGCTACGAAGCGATTAATTTAAATGTAAGTCCTGTTAATGACGATTACTATATTTTTTATCCAAAAAATCGGGTGCTACAAATATACACATCTTACGGATGGTCCGATTTAACAGAGCATCTTAAAACCGAAATACAAAAGGTCCTTGATAATTTGGAATACACCACTCCTCAGTCTGTGGACTCAAATAACATTCTTTCAGAAGCACGCAACAGAATTCTTGTTGAAGGTATGGGCCAAGAAACACTCGACCTGTTTAATGATCTGATTAATATCGAAACTGATACAATCGGGGTGGGGACTGGCCCAATCGACTACTTTCACAGCGAACAATACGATGTTACAATTAAATACGAAAGGTCAACAGATACGATTTTAGATATACAAAGCGGTCAAACTACTGCATTTTAACAAAAATTAAGTATGTCCGGACACAGTAAATGGCACTCTATCAAACATAAAAAAGGCGCAGCCGATGCAAAGCGCGGCAAAATTTTTACAATGCATTCAAAACTTATAACCATAGCGGCAAAAGAAGGCGGCGGCGACCCTGAAATGAATTCGGCTTTAAGAACAGCAATCGACAATGCAAAAGCAGCCAATATGCCTAATGCCAATATTGATAAAGCAATAAAACGGGGTACCGGCGAACTAAAAGACGGCGCTGTTTTTGAGGAAGTCATGTACGAAGGTTACGGACCGGGCGGAATTGCGCTTTATGTTCAGGCTCTTACAGATAATAAAAATCGGACTGTTGCCAATGTTAAAAGTATATTAACGAAAAACGGAGGAAATATGGGAACTTCGGGAAGTGTTGCCTATCTGTTTCATAAAAAAGGTCGTATTGTTATTAAAGCTGACCCGTCAAAATTCGATGAAATTGAATTGGCGGCAATAGATGCCGGTGCCGAAGACATTGAAAGAGGTGAAAATTCAGTTGATGTTTATACTGCGCCAGGCGAACTCCACAATGTTAAAAAAGGCCTTAAAGATGCCGGATTCGAAATCGAATCTTCGGAGCTGGCTTTTGAACCCGAAAATACGGTTAAGATAACTGATGAAGAAAAAGCCAAAAAAGTGCTCAAATTCATGGAAGCACTGGAAGAAGACGATGATGTATCAAATGTATACAGCAACTTTGATATTTCCGATGAAGTAATGGAAAAAATATCTTAGTCTTCGAACTTGTAGGTCATTCCCGGTTCCAAGTCTATGTCGTTTTGTTCTTTTGGAATATTTTCGACAACTTCTGATTTTGTTTTTTTGGATTTTGGTTTTTTGGGTTTTTTTGGTTCTTTTTTTTCGCTTCCCTCGCCATCGTCCTCTGTAGAGGTCTTCGCTGTTGCTGTGCCCCGGCTTTGCCAAACCGGTTCTTTTAATTGTTTTTTAACTTTTTCAAGTTCGGGACCACTGATTACTTCCGGTTCTTCATCCGGGTGGATATCTAATCTTTTCGCCTGATATTCACGTACTTTCTTAATTATTTCTTTTTCAGTTGATTCGGGATCCCGACTTTTAATTCTGAATCCCGCAGCCTGTAAATGGCCTCCGCCATTAAAAGTTTCAGCGATTTCGCTTGCATCAATTGTCTGACTTGTTGTTCGTACGCTACATGAAATAAACCCGTCGTCTCTTTCTTTAATTAAAAGTACAACATCTGCGCCCGGTGCATTAGTCATTAATTCGTCTATAATATCTCCGGTTTCATCTTCGCTGCTGTTTGTCGATTTAAAATCTTTTTGGCTGATAGTTGACCAAACAATTCTATATAAAGGATCATACTGAATTTTAGACAAAACCTTCCCCCACAACTTTAACATTGTAAGATTTTTTGTTTTGTAAATATGTTGAATTATTTCCTGTTGTCTTGCTCCGTATCCGAGTAATTGCGCGGCTGAAGCAAAAGCCTTGGGGCTTGTGTTTGCGTTTTGAAAACTTCCGGTATCCGTAACGATTCCCGCAAGTAATAAAGTTGCTATATCTTCATCAATCAAGTCTTTTCCAAGTTCCTCAATAATAGGAATCAATAACTCGGTTGCCGAAGAGGCCATCATATCAACATGATTAATCTTACCGAATTGATTGTTACTCACATGATGATCAATATTAATTACAGGCAACTGATTAAACATACCGGCATTATTTTCGTATAATTTACCCAGCTGAGATAAATCACCGGCATCGACAACAATAATTAAATCATATTTCGAAGGTCCGTAATTAAAAGAAACATCGTTGTCACTTAAAGTCCCCTTCTTCGGAGTTATTATTATATTCACCTTATTATCCTCAACATCCGTTTTAATTGTATCAATTTTGGCATTGTTACAATCAAGTGTCACAATAAAATCATTTGAAGTAACAAGCTGATCATCAATAACATTGGTTTTCGGCAAAAATTCCAAAGCCTCGGGCAAGGGCTCGGAGCAAACAACCGTTGCTTCTTTACCCATCTTTTTTAATATCAAAAATAAAGAAAGCGCCGAACCTATTGAATCACCGTCAGGAGGAGATGAAGGTAATATCAAAACCTTTTCACTGTCCTTTAGAGCCTTAACCACTTGTTGCTGAATCTGATTTAACGTCAAATTTTAAAATTAGTAATCATAATATTATAAAATATCATAGAGCCATTGTCAACCTTCAGGGCCAAAAATAAATTAATAATTAAGGCCGTAAAATAGCAAATAATTCCAACAAAATCAACTAAAATCAATGACCTTCATCTGAAGGCTGCTTTTGCCTTTCCAATAATTCTCATCCAATTGAAAAACAATATCCAAAGAGCGCTGTTTGCGGGCATAATCAAAATGCTCACCAAGATTAAAACCTATACCTCTTATGTTTAATCCGCCTTTATTAACATTCAGTGACAAATGCCGCTCATCCTTTCCAACAATTCTGGCATTCTGAATTACCGCTTCTTTAAGCAAAAAAGTCGGACGCTCATTCAAGATCCCATAAGGCTCCAGGGACCTTATAAATTCAAAAGTTTCCCAATTCATTTCATCGGGTTTAATTTCACAGTCAATCGATAAGTTGGAAACAATTTCGCAGCTTTTCAGTTTCTTTTCAACAAACTCATTTATAGCTTTTTTAAAAGATTCAAATTTATCCTTTTTGATATTAAAACCGGCTGCCTGCGCATGCCCTCCAAAATGCATTAAAAAATCCTTATGTTCCGCCAAAGCTTCAACAATATTAAAATATTTGGGACTCCTTGCCGAAGCAACAAGATAATCGTCAAATTCCTGTAAAATTATTGCCGGTCTGTTATATTTTTCACATAATTTGCCGGCGATAAGACCCACAATACCGACATGCCATTTCTGATCATGTTCAATAATGAGGTTTTGGGCGGCTTTCTCCATATGCCGCTTTTCAGCCTCATCCAATGCTTTTTTAAGCATGTCCTGTCTCTTCCTGTTAAGTTTTTCAAGTTTTTCCGCAAAGTATTGAGCGTTTGCTTTTACCAGCAACTGCAGCGCATGATACGGAGAATCAATTCTTCCCGCCGCATTTATTCTTGGTGCTATCTGAAAACCTATTGTAAAAGTGTTTAAAGGTCTTTGCATATCAACTCCCGCACTTTCCAAAAGCGCACGAAGACCTTCCCATTTTGTTTGCGGCAATAATTCCAGACCCTTTTTAACAATCAAACGATTCTCTCCAATTATAGGTCCGCAATCGGCAACGGTTCCCAAGCTTGCCAGATCAAGCAATTCATAAACAAAAGGATCCTTGCCAAAAAGCGCCTGCACAAGTTTAAAGGCAACACCTGCCCCGGTCAGTTTTTTAAAAGGATACTCACTGTCTTTTCTGAAAGGATGAACTATTTCGTATGCCGCTTCCGGATACTTTTCCGGAATGGTATGATGATCGGTAACAATCACATCAATCCCCTTTTTTTTTGCTTTAACAATTTCATCGGCATTGGAAATTCCGCAGTCAACAGTAATTATAAGCTTAACATTAACATCCTCAAATTCATCAATATATTTTTCGCTCAGCCCATAACCATCATTAACCCTGTGAGGAAGCCGATACGAAACCTGCGCACCCATTTTCTTCAAAGCAATAAACATAATTGCAGTGCCACTTATACCGTCAACATCATAATCGCCATAAATTATTATTCTTTCCTTTTTCTCAATCGCCCGCTTTATGCGATCTACGGCATTTCGCATTCCCGTAAGCAAAAACGGATCATGAAAATCGTTTTCAAAATCGGGTTTTAAAAATTGAGTCAAATCATCAGGGTCGGACAATCCGCGATTTTCACATATTTTATCAATAACACTTTGTTCAGAAGTATTTTTTATTTCCCATTTTTTTCCAAGAACTGACATAATGTTTGACCTTTAACTTATTTCGACTTCATTCAACCAAATAACATTTGGTTCGCGCCTAAACCAGGTAAGCTGCCTTTTGGCATAATTTCGAGTATTTTTTTGGAGCAGTTCCAAAGCCTCATCCAAAGTAAGCTCGCCTTTTATATATTTAATCATTTCCGGATACCCAAGGCTGGACATTGACGGAAGTTTTTCATCATATCCTTTTGCCAACAAAGTTTTAGTCTCATTGATCAAACCTTCTTCAATTTGTTCGGCCGCTCTTTGATTTATTCTCTCGTAAAGTTTTTCACGATTCCACTCAATTCCGATTTTTAAAATATTATAATCGCTTTGAGTTTTTTGATCGGATTTTTTGCCTTGAATTGCCCTTTCGATTGCGCGAATAACATATCTTTTATTATTCGGATGAATGTTTTCTGCTGCTTCGGGATCCATTTCTCTAAGTTTATCGTGGAGTTTTTGTGAATCTTCTTTATCCAGTTCCGCCCTCAGCTGTGGATTGGGCGGCACACCCGGGATATCAAAATTTTCACAAATAGCTCGTATATAAAGGCCTGTTCCTCCGGCCAAAATAGGAAGTTTGTTTTTGCGGTAAATTTCCTGAACATGTCTTTTTGCTCTGCGTACAAAATCAGCAAGCGTGAATTCGTCTGAAGGGTCAATAATGTCGATCATATAATGCGGAACTCCTTCAGCTTCGGCCTGTGTAACCTTGGCGGTTGCAATATCCATATATTTATAAACCTGTCTGCTGTCGGTCGAAATAATTTCACCATCAAATTCTTTTGCAATTTTTATTGAAAGCGCTGTTTTGCCTGAAGCTGTTCCGCCTAAAATAACCAAAAGCGGCTTTTTATTGAAATTTTTTGACTCCTCCAGAAAGTCATTGATAGTGGATTTAATGTCCATTTTTCTACTTTAATGACGGGATATTATTAGCAGAAATTGCGACTTACATCAAGGTGCCCTGGCAAAGGTGAGAATTTTTTGATTAATGAAATATTGTTCCGGTGAATTTGCATAAATATGCATAATTTCATGATGGCCTTTGCAAAGCGGAATTATGCGATCGGGATCATGAGTCTTATTTATTGCAAAATAATCTTTATGATGCAAAATATCATATTTTTTGTAGCAACCGGGTTCTGCACATTGCCCATTTGTGGTTTTAACTACCCATTTTTTTATTGCTTTTGGTATGGGTCGGTTCGTATTTTTAACTTTTTTTGGCTTTTTTTGTTCCAAAAGCCTTTTGCGAGCTTTCAAAAGTTGTTCCATCAAATCTTCCCAATCTCCATCTCCCTTTAATTTTTTAAGTTGTTCGGTAGTTTCTTGACTTAAATTCATTTCGATTGTTTGAGCCGGTTTTCCTGTACCGGTACGGATTTTTTTAACATGTAATTCAAGTGCATGTTTAGACATTGTTCGGGCTTTTGCGGCCCAAATTTTTTGAGTTTCTTTAGTTGAAATCGATGCAACCGGGCGAACTGCATTTATACTTTTTTCACGGGCGACTTTTATCAAATCAGGCTTATCCGCAATTTTTCTCATGATTCGTAAAGCATCATCAACCTGAGCGCGGCTAAGACCGGCCAATTTAGCCGCGTATTCATAAATACTGCCATATCCTTTTGTCCGCCAGATTTTTTGACGATCAATTTCAGGCAGAAGCATTTTGCATTCATTTATCCAATTCCTGGCCTTGCGACCACATTCAACGAATTTTTTATGAATATTTTTCATAAATCGAATATAACAAAAACTAACGCCGAATACCAGCGTTTCAACTGGACTTTCAAGGTTAATTGGTGTGTATTCATTCACCATATACATTATAATAAATTTGACTTATTAATTCAGATAAGTAGAATGTTCGGTGTCAGAGACAGCAGGTAACCGTACGGGTATAAATCCTGCCGAGACGAATATTTTTTGTCGACGTCTCTGTATGTCGATTTTTTTAACTATCAACAATCATGGCTATTACAAAAGAGAAAAAAGAAAAAATAGTATCAGAACTTGCGGATTTATTTAAAAATTCCAAGTCGGTTGTTTTTTCAGATTATAGAGGTATTTCAGTAAAAGAGATTCAGGATTTGAGAAGGAAACTAACTGAAAATGAATCTAATTTTAAAGTAGCTAAAAAGACTCTCATTCAAAGAGCTGCAAAAGATGCCGGTTTTCCAGAAATTCCCGAAGAAGCTTTGGAAGGACAGGTGGGAGTAGCTTTTAGCATGGGTGACGAAATAGCGGCAGCCAAAACCTTATATGATTTTTCAAAATCAAACGATGCGATAAAATTGCTTAGCGCATTTATGGAAGGTGAAACTCTTACTAAAGAACAAACTTTGGAACTTGCAAAAATTCCCGGAAAAGAAGAGCTTCTTGCAAAGATGGTTGGTTCAATGAAGTCTCCTATAAGCGGATTCCACGGGGTTCTATATTCTTTGATGCGAAGCTTTGTAGGGGTGATTGATGCTTACAGAGAAAGTAAACCTGCCGAGGAAGCTGCTCCGACTGAAGCTCCAAGGGAAGAGGCGAAAGAAGAAGAAGCACCTGCCCAAGAAAAACCCGCTGAAGACAACAAATAAACTTAATTATACTTTTACTTATCCTTAACAAATTTTAAAATGGCTGATGAAGCAACAAAAGAAGAAGTAAAATTATCAAAAGACGCACAAGCAATTCTTGACTCTGTTGAGAAACTTAGTGTACTCGACCTTGCAAACCTTGTAAAAGCGATGGAAGACAAGTTTGGTGTTTCTGCCGCTGCTCCTGTGGCAATGGCTGCTGCTCCCGCCGGAGGAGGTGAAGCTGCCGAAGCAGAAGAAGCAGGAGGTAACAAAACTGTTGTTCTTGCAGGTGCAGGTGACCAAAAAGTGGCTGTAATTAAAGTTGTACGTGAAATTACAGGTCTCGGATTAAAAGAATCAAAAGATCTTGTTGATGGAGCACCAAAACCGCTTAAAGAAGATGTTCCTGCAGAAGAAGCCGAAGAACTAAAGAAAAAACTTGAAGAAGCCGGTGCAAGTGTAGAGTTAAAATAATCACTCACTCCAAAAAGGCCGCCTTTAAATATCTATTGGTGGTCTTTTTTTATGGCCCGCTTCTTTACTTTTAGCCTGAAATTTGCTAAAATATAAGGAAAATAAAAACAAAAAAATGCCTGAAAAAGATCCAAAAGCAGACTCAAATCCGGAAAATAATCAAAAAGATTCAGGAAATCTTTATACGGATATATTTCAGAAAAAACCAAAAGACCGGGAACAAAAACCCGAGACCACCGAGCTTGTTGAAGGTGTTATGGATAAAAAAGCGAAAGAAGAAAAACCCGAGGAAAAAGTGCTTGGGCCCATTCCTGAAGTGGAAAAAAAGATAGTCGGAGCATTTGATCCAACAAAACGTAATTTAAAAATAGCAAAATTTTTATTTTATATAATCATTGTTATTTCATTGATTTCAATTGGATTCTTTTATGTTGAACTAAACCCTAATTTTGATTTACTTGCAGGAATACGAGGGCCAAATTCAGCACAAAAGCTTGAAAACACAAAACAGGATATTTTAACTCTGCAAACTTCAATAAATCAAAAAAATTATGTGCTGATGGCATCATATTTACAAAAACTTTCATATTTGTCCGACACATATTCCAGAGTAAGGTCGGTTGCGACTCCGGCCGATGAAGTTGAACAAATGCAGGAAGAAATTCTTACAGCATATGAAAATGCACAAGTTAAATTCAAAGAACCGATTAAAGCAGCAAATATTGAAGAAGGAAAATTTCGCGAAGAGCTTAGAAACGAACTCCGTAAAGAAATAAGAGTACTCAATAAGGAAGAGCCGAGCCCGGGTATAATACAGGAAATTAATACATATTCAGCTGCTCTTCAATTATTAAACAATAAAAATTTATCGGGTTTCTTCTCTAAGAACACTGAAGATATAAGAATGGATCTCCCTCAGGATGACACTCAATTGCTTGAACTTACCAATGATTCACTCGAGATTCTTGAAAATGATTTTACCGATATAAGCAAGATTAAACAAAACAGAGTAAGATGGGCTGTAATTGTTGAAGAAATAGAACGAATAACAAAAAGCATCGATACCCTTTATAACAGTGGCTTTTACGAAGAACTCGGAGGCATTAAATACTCCGCTTTTGATTTTGACTCGGAAACAAATCAAATAATTTTAATCGGACAGGCCAAAAGAGATGACGGAACAACATTCACATTGATAGCGAACCTTATAGATGCGCTTGAACAATCACAATTATTTTATGATGTGGATAACAGAACGTTCCCTAAGTCGGGATCGGAAGAACGGGGATACACATCATCTTTCAGAATTGAATTGAATTTGAATGAAGATTATTTAACAACACTTTAATGGCCTCAACATCATTGTTTAAATCGGATTACTTTCAATTAAGACTATATGTTGTTTTAAGTGTTTTATTAGTTGTTGTTATCGGATATTTCACGTTTAACAATGTAATGAAATATCTCGATATTCAGGCGGAGATCGAATCGAACAATCAAATATTCAACAACATTCAAAGCAATGAAGAAGCGATAACCGAGGAACTTAAAAATGAACAAAACGAAATACAGGAGCTTAATCAAACAATTCAATCACAGCTTGAGCTTGTTTTTCCGGTTCAGGAAAGCCACACAAAATTAACAAGAACACTTGAACAATTTGCAAACGATATACACAGAATAAAAAATCCGTTTATTATAAATAATCTTCAATATCTTGATGTTGAACAGGCCGAAGATGAAGATTATTCTGTTCTGCCTTTTAAGATGACAATTCACGGTTCTTATACAAACTTTTTCAAATTTTTGGAATTTGTAGAGAACAGCGGTGCTTTAAGTGACGGAACCAGACTGATTGAAATCATCACAATATCAATCAACTTTGTTAGCCCGAGCGGTACTGCGGGCAATATAAGCGGCAAAGATGAAATTAATTTTAACGCAACAATGAAAGCATATTTCAGATCAACAACTAACGATCAATAAAAATGCCAGAAAGTGAAAAATTACAGCTATTACAGGATGCAATACTAAGCGGGAATATTCCCAAATTGGTTTTAAATACAATCAGTTACGCGCTGGATTCAAGGGCATCAGATATACACATTGAACCTTTGGAAAACACAATCCGAGTTCGTTACAGAATTGACGGCGTTTTGAGACAAATTGTCGAATATCCGAGCAATATACACCCGGCAGTTGTTTCACGTATAAAAATCATGTCGAATCTTAAGATAGATGAGCAAAGAATTCCGCAGGACGGACGTTCAACGGTTACAACCCGCGACGGCCGCGAAATGGACCTTCGTGTTTCAACTTTGCCAACGGTAAACGGTGAAAAAGTTGTAATGCGTATCCAGGATAAATCGCGTGAAATACCTGATTTACCCGCTCTGGGATTGCAGGGTAATGCAATGAAATTTATTGAAGAAAGCCTGAAATCCCCGAACGGAATAATTTTGAATACAGGGCCGACCGGTTCAGGTAAAACAACAACTCTGTATTCCTGTTTGAATCGATTAAATAAAATAGATGTAAATATTATGACAATTGAGGATCCGGTTGAAATTTCAGTTGACGGATTGAATCAATCACAGGTGCATCCCGATATTAATTATACTTTTGCATTTGGAATGCGTACGGGTTTAAGGCAGGATCCCGACATAATAATGGTGGGTGAGATCCGTGACCGTGAAACCGTTGATACCGCTATTGAGGCGTCCTTAACGGGACATTTGGTATTTAGTACGGTTCATACAAACAGCGCCGTTGAAACATTGACCCGTATTGATAACATGGGTGTTCAGCCTTTCTTAATGGCTTCGACAATCGAATGTGTTATTGCGCAAAGACTTGTTAGAAAAATCTGTGAACATTGCAAAGTTGAAGATGAACCCGACCCGCATTTACTTGAACATATTCAAAATATCACAGACAGAATTCATCCCGATGAACCGCTTGATAAAGAGCTGATGCAGAATATGAAATTTTATAAAGGTAAAGGTTGTGAGCAATGTGACGATGTTGGTTATACCGGAAGACTCGGACTTTTTGAAGTTATGAAAATGAACAATCAGCTAAGAAAAGCGATTCTAACAAGACAAAACGCACTTGACATAGAGCAGATAGCAATGAAAACCGGAATGATAACACTGGAACAAGCCGGGATAATTAAAGCCCTTCAGGGAGAAACAAGTCTTGATGAAGTTTACAGAGTTGCAAGAAAGATGGAAGACGAAACAGAAATAACAAAAAAACCTCCCGAAAAAGCGAAGAAGCCTCAGCCTAAACCTGCTCCCGAATCAAAACCGGCATCGCAGAATAAGGTTCAGGGTCAGGCTGAACCACAGCCCCAACCTAATCCTAATATTGAAGTTAAAAAAACAACACAAGTTGCTCCAGGACAGGCACCTCCCGAAACACAAAAACAAGCGGAACAAACAGCGCCCCCAAAAAATCAGGAGCCTCCCGGAGATATAAAAATTAATACACCTCCACAAAATGAAGAAGGCTAAAGATTTCGCCCAACAAACAGCAGGAGAAACATATGAGCTCAATAAAGCTGCAAAAAAAGAAGGTGGGCCTTCTGCCGATGAAGGCAAAATTGTATTAAATATAGGAAGAAGCAAAGAAAAAGTTGCACTCAAAAAGAAGCTTGGCATTGAACAAACAGGAAATTTTTTCCTGGATATGTATAAAAAAGTAAATGACAAGCTGATCCAAATGGGCAAGGTTAAATTGCAGGAGAAAGCGGTTTTCTTTAGGCTGTTGGCGGTTATGGTCGATGCGGGAATCCCAATAATAAGAGCACTTGAAACACTTGCGGAACAAAATGAAAAAAATAAAAAATTTCAACGAGCAATAAGTGATATGGCAATTAAAATAGAAGAAGGTGAAAGTTTATCGGGTGCTATGGAAAAACATCCCGAAATATTTAACGATTCACAAATCGGTATGATACGAAGCGGTGAGGTTTCCGGTCATCTTAACGACATCTTAAGAGATATGGCTAAAGAAAGCGAAAAAAACGCACGAACAATTTCAAAAGTTAAAGGTGCGCTAACTTACCCGATTGTTGTATTAACAATTTTATTTATAGTTTTGTTTTTGATGATGGTATTTGTTGTTCCGAACATTGTTCAGCTGTTTATAGAAACGGGAACCAAGCTTCCTACCATTACAAAAATAGTAATTGGATTAAGTGATTTTATGAGAAACAACGCACTGATTATTGTAGGAGCAATTTTAGTTATTGTTATAGCTTTGACAGCATTTAAAAAAACCAAAGAAGGTAAATATTACTGGGATGTTTTTATACTTAAAATACCTATAATCGGTGATCTGATAAAAAAATCCACACTTGCTCAATTTGCACGAAGTCTTGGTAATTTGCTGGGTGCGGGTGTTTCAATAACACAATCTTTGCACATTATAGGTAATGCAATGAAAAACGATGTATACAAAAAGAAATTAAAACGCGCCGGGGATGATATTAAAGCGGGTATTCCGCTTGCTGAAACATTAAGAAACAGCAATCAGTTCCCGAATATGCTTGTAAATATGATTGAAGTTGGTGAACAAACCGCCCAACTTGAAAATGTAAGCAAAAAAGTAGCAATTTTTTATGATGAACAGGTTGATACAGCTGTAAAAAGCCTTACAAAAGTAATGGAGCCCATTATTATCGTATTTGTCGGTATTGCGGTTGGAGGGCTTGTAGCAGCCATAATGCTGCCTATACTTAATATGTCGTCAGTTATTGGCGCGGCATAAACTTTTGCAATTATTTTTATATATTGTATAATGTTTAATTGATAAACACTTAACCTAAAAAATATGAAACGAAAAGGTTTCACACTAATCGAATTGCTTATAGTAATTGCGATTATCGGCGTACTTGCCGCTGCACTTTACCCGACAATCCGGGACGCACTTTCTAGAGGTAGAGATGCTGCAAGAGAAGGAGAT
>CAYFUK010000025.1:0-18113 GCA_964346325.1 uncultured Candidatus Peribacteria bacterium
GCACCATAAATCTAATATAATCAATGGGTTGTATTTAATTATTTTAACAATATGAATTTTAAAAGAATACTTATAAGTATAATATGTAGTTTGTTCTTTATCCAAAACGCATTCGCAGTTCAATTCACAGATGTTGTAGAGCGGAGTTTGTTCTATGATGCTGTAAATTATTTTGTTTCCGAAGTTCCGATACTCGCAACCGACAGAGAAGAATTTAATCCGTTAGACAAAGTTACAAAAGCTGAATTTTTTAAACTTTTAATCCGAAGCGGAGGATACGATCCTGAAAATAAGGAATACGATATTCCATACGGCGATATAGACGGAGATGAATGGTTTGCACCATCTATCAACAAAGCTCTTGATTTATCCGTTTTGAACTACGATGAGTTTAATCAAAATTTTAATCCGGATCACACTGTTACAAGAGTACGGGCATTAAGCTGGATTTTTGAGTTTTATGGCATTAATACAGAAGCAGTAAATCAATTACCTGTTGAATATATTGATGTAAGCCCTGATGATCCTCATGCAAATATTTCAAAAATCGCATATCAGTTTAGGCTTTTACATGATTATAAAACACAGCAATTTAATGCAGACAAAGAATTAACCAGAGCGGAAACGGTTCATATCTTCTATCAGATTCATCAAAATCAATTTGAATTACCCAATGAACATAACACGAGTGACGAGTACATAGATTCATCGGATGCTAATTTTGCTCTTTTTTATGAAGTGTGGAGTAAAGTTACCGTAGATTATATAGATAAGGATAAAATTGATGAAAATGAGTTGATATACGGTGCTATCTCGGGAATGGTTATGAAACTTGATGATCCGTACAGTGTATTTTTTGAACCTGTCGAGGCTGATCTTTTTAATGAATCTTTAGAGGGAGAATTTGATGGTATTGGTATATATCTAACTCACGAAGGTAGTAATTTTGTTATACTTACACCTTTAAAAGGCTCACCTGCGGAAGAGTCCGGATTAAAACCGAATGATATAATTATTGAAATTGATGATAAGCCTATAACAGGAATGGAAATAGAGAATGTAATAGAGTTATTGAGGGGGGAAACCGGAACTACCGTAAAACTAAAAATAAAAAGAAACGACAACTACCTGTTAAAATATGTTTCAAGGGCAAAAATCGATGTTCCGTATGTGGAAAGTGAAATAATAGATAATATCGGTGTCATTCACTATTATCAGTTTACTACAAATTCACATACACAATTCAAATCGGAACTTGAAAATTTAATAAATACGGATGTTGACGGCATAATTCTTGATTTAAGAAACAATCCCGGCGGTTATTTATATAGTGCGCAGCAATTGGTTTCTGAATTTCTGCCATCGGGTACTCCATATGTAAATATTATATTTGCAGATGGAAACACTTACACGGAAAAATCTGCCGGGCCCGGTGACCTTGAAAATATACCATTAATAGTTCTAATCAATGATGGTTCCGCTTCTGCCTCGGAAATAACGGCTCTGGCTTTTAGAGATCAATTAAGCGCCGACATTGTCGGCCTTAATTCTTATGGAAAAACCAAAATTCAGGAAATTGTGGGTTTTCCCGACGGATCAACATTAAAACTGAGTATAGCAAGATGGACTTCGCCAAATGGAACCGATGTTTCAGATACCGGCATTGAACCTGATTATCTTGTTAGATTAAATGAAACTGATACCCAGCTGAAAAAAGCACTGAATTTAATTAGAAATTAGGGGGCTTGGGCTCTTCGGATTCTCCTCCGGGCTGTTCCGGTGTTTCGGTTGCTTCTTTTGTTTCTTTGGTTCCCTGAGGTTCGGTTTGTGCGGTTGGAGGAGGTGCAGCCGGTGCTGTTCCGGTTGGCTGCGCTGTTGTGGATTTAGGTTTGGCGGTTGCGGGCGGTTCTTCCGGAGCCGGAGCAGGTGCGGTTGTTTCACCTTCAGCTGCCGGACCCATATCAGGCTCTTTTGATTCGGCTGTTGCTTCGGTTTCGGCTGTTTCTTCGGTTTCAGCTGTCTCAGCTCCTTCATATTCAACTTCTTCGGCCCTGGCCTGTAAAATTTCCTCGGGATTCGTGGTAACAAGCTTGTCTTCGCCATAAGATGCAATAATTTGTATAGCTACGTGTTTATTGCCCGCAAAGAATAATCCCTGCCCGATTCCGCTGTTTAAAAGCATATATTTCTCCCCTTCGGTCAAATTGAATACTTTTTGTAATTTATCCATTGCCGCAGGTGCCTGTTTTAATAATAACTGCATTGATGAATTTGTAATAATCGGCTTACCGTATTTGTTTTTTACAAAGTCCTCAACATCCTGCGTGATAGTTGTTACACCCAAATAATATTTTCTGGCACGTTTCACAAGTCCATATAAAAATCTGGCGGAATCATCATGCTGCATTAATGACCATGCCTCATCAATTACAAGCATACGTTTTTTTAACGAGCTTCTGACATTATTCCAAATAAAATTAAGAATTATATACATTGCAATCGGCCTTAAGGCATCTTCCAGATCACGGATACTGAAAACAACCAGACCTGATGTTAAATCTACATTGGTTGGCTTGTTAAATATGCCCGCATAAGTACCTGAAGTAAATTTTGCCAATCTTGTAGCCAAATCACCGGCACCCTCCATAGAATTCAAAATATCGTAAAGATCCTCCATTGTTGGCGGAGGTATAGATGACGGATCTTCAATATCCATAGTAATACCCCTAAGAGCATAAACATCCGTCAAAGCTTTATCCAGCATTGCCTCTTCCTCGGGAGTTACGCCTCCGAGCATAATTTTTAATAATCCGTGTAAAGAAATAATATTAGCACGCAACAGATCACCGGGTTTCACAACTTCATCTTTTAACGCGGCGGGCAAATCAAAAGGGTTAATCCTTTTATTTGAATTAAGTGATACTTTCATATAACTTCCGCCAACAACTTCACTTATTGCTTCATATTCATTCTCCGGGTCGATAATAATAACATCGGTACCGAACATAAGCGACCTCAGTATTTCCAGTTTTACCGCATAGGATTTACCGGCACCTGATTTAGCAAATACCACTGAATTGGCATTTTCAAGCTTAAACCTGTCAAAAATAATCAAACTGTCATTGTGCCTGTTCAAACCGTATAAAATACCCGTATTTGAAGTAAGATCCGCTGATGTAAAAGGAAACATCGTAGATAAAGGAGATGTATTCATATTAAGCGTTACATCCAGCTCATCCGTACAAAAAGGCAAAGTGGAATTAAATCCGTGTTCAGACTGTAAATCCGCACGTTTAATCATCACAAGTTTACCTGCCAGCAAACTCGAAAGCTGCTTTGCCACTCTTGTTAACTTCTTTTTCTCTTCGCCATAAACCGTTATATATAAACCAAGCTGAAAAAACTTTTCCTGACCTCTCTGAATTTGTGTTCTGAGTTGCTCGGCATCCTGTAATGCCGTTTCAATAGCGGGGTCACGCACATTCCCCTTTTCTTCGGCAATTCTTATAGAAGATTGCAATTGCGCAACCTTCCTCTTAAGAATTTTCATTATATCCGAAGAATCAATAGGATAAATAAACTGCGAAATATCCATTGTTACATCAAAATTTATAACCGGTGACAACCAGTTTGAATCAAGGTATCTGGGATATGCAAAAACATAATAAGTCTGAGCATACATGCCTTCAACTTTAACTGTGTTAAATTCCACTTCCATTGAAGCCGGTGCAATAAGATCTCTTATTGTGGCAAGTCCCTCTTGATATAGTTTTTCAGCTTGTTCTGTTTTCCTTCTTTCTTTTGTGCTGACTGATTTTTTTTTACCTTTTTGTTTTTTAGGTTTGGTTTTTGCTTCTTGTTCAGGTTTTATTTCAGTTTCTTTTTTAGACCCGAAAGAAAAAATGTTCTTTAAATTATCAAAAAGTGTTTTTTTTTGATCGGCAGCTTTTACTTTTGATTTTTCCTGAGCTTTTTGCTCGGCACTTTTTTCCGCGGATTTTTCTTCAGCCGGAGCTTCTTTGCTATGTTTACTGGCACTTTTAACCCATGCGGGAAGATCCCCCGAAGTATCTTTGTTTTCGGTCGGTGTTGCAGCTTTTTTAGGGGTAGGCTTCTTATTTTGGCCTTTATTTAGCCAGTCAGGAACATCTTTTGATGTTTCCTCCTGTTTTTGTTTTGTTTCCTCAGCCATTGCTGTAGTTAAAATTTCCTTATATTATAGCAAATTTAATGGGTTTTTACAATACCGGCAATTAATAATCAAATTTACTTCAATTGTTCCCGGAATTATGCTAAAGTAAGTCGGGTTTAAATCAAACCAAGCTGTTTTATATCACTTAATTTGTAAATATGGCCAAGGATGAAAAGAATGAAGGGATCGATCCAAAAAATGACTCTACGGAAGAAGAAGTTACTTTTGCAAGAAATCTGAATAATAGAAACATAACCGATGAAATGGAAGAATCTTATCTTGATTATGCTATGAGTGTAATAGTATCAAGAGCGCTTCCCGATGTCAGAGACGGTTTAAAACCCGTTCACAGAAGAATTTTATATGCAATGCACGAACTGGGATTAAGATCCAATGCATCTTTCAGGAAATCCGCAGGTGTAGTTGGTGAAGTTATGGGTAAATTCCATCCTCATGGAGATGCGGCAATTTATGACTCTATGGTGCGCCTGGCTCAGCCTTTTTCACTAAGATATACTCTTGTCAGGGGGCAGGGTAATTTCGGTTCGATTGACGGTGATTCCGCTGCGGCCATGCGTTATACCGAAGCCAAGCTTGAAAAAATATCTGATGAAATGCTTGCCGATATAGACAAAGATACGGTACCCTGGCAGGAAAACTATGATGGCAGATATAAAGAACCGCGTGTGCTTCCTTCAAAATTACCTCAGCTTTTATTAAACGGAACAACAGGTATTGCCGTAGGTATGGCAACTTCTATTCCTCCTCATAATTTAAGTGAACTTATTGATGGAGTAGTGAATTTAATTGATGACCCCGAGCTTACTATTGAAGACTTGATGGAATACATAAAAGGGCCCGACTTTCCTACCGCAGGTAAAATATATGATGTCGACGCCATAAAACAGGCATATATAACGGGAAGAGGGGGTATAACAATGAGAGCAAAAGGTGAAATTGAAGAAAGAAAAGGAGGAAAATATGCAATCATAATAACTGAAATTCCTTATCAGGTAAACAAAGCAAACCTCGTTGAAAAAATCGCCGACCTGGTTCGCGATAAAAAAATACTTGGAATAGCCGATATTCGTGATGAATCAAATAAAGACGGAATAAGAATTGTAATTGAACTGAAACGTGAATCCTTCCCCAAAAAAATACTGAATCAATTATATAAATTAACGCCGATGCAGCTTAATTTTAATATGAATATGATTGCTCTTGTTGATGGAATTCAGCCGAGAGTTCTGAATCTTAAACAAGTACTTGAATATTTTATAGAACACAGAAAAGAAGTTGTTACCAACAAAACCAAATATGAACTACAAGTTGCAAAAGACAGAGCACATATTCTTGAAGGACTTAAAGTTGCAATTGATAACATAGACGAAGTAATTGAAACAATAAAAAAATCGGAAGATAAGGTAAAAGCACATGTAGCATTAATTAAAAAATTCAAGCTTTCCGACAAACAGGCTACAGCAATTTTAGAAATGCGTCTTCAAACTCTTGCAGGACTTGAAAGACAAAGAATCGAAGATGAATATAAAGAAAAACTTGCACTTATAGCCGAACTTGAAGCGATTCTTAAAGATCCGCAAAAAATTCTTGATATCATTAAAGATGAACTTGCGACAATAAAAGAAAAATACGGCGATGACAGAAGAACAAAAATAATTCCGCACGGCCTTGGAAAATTCTCATTAAGAGATACTATTCCAAACGAACCTATGATTGTTATGCTTTCAAAAGAAGGCTATATAAAACGTGTACCGCCATCTACTTTCAGATCCCAGCACAGAGGAGGCAAAGGAATTGTTGGTATTACAACTAAAGAAGAAGATGAAATAAGTATAATGCGTCATGCAAAAACACATGACAGCGCTCTTTTCTTTACAAACAAAGGGCGCGTATTTCAATTGCCGGTATGGGAAATCCCGAAGACATCAAGACAGGCAAAAGGATCACCTGTAGTGAATATAATTCAGATAGATAACGATGAAAGAGTTACGGCGATGCTTACAAGAGACAAATTCAAGGGTGAATATCTTATTATGGCAACCAGAAAAGGAACAATTAAAAAAACAAAGGCCGAGGCATACAAAAATGTTAGAAAAAGCGGATTAATCGCCATAAAACTAAGGGATGAAGATTCTTTGGAGTGGGTTCGTGAAGTATCGAAAAATGATGATGTTGTTCTTGTCACACGAGACGGCAAAGCAATAAGATTCCAGGAAAAAGATGCACGGGATATGGGTAGAGCTTCCATGGGAGTTAGAGGAATAAAATTAAAGGATAAAGATTATGTTGTTGAAATGGATGTAGTTAGGAGCCATGATGCAAGATTGTTTGTATTAATGGAAAACGGACTTGGTAAAACTTCAAAAATTTCAAATTACCGGCTTCAAAACCGTGGTGGTTCCGGGGTTAAAGCAGCTAATCTTACAAAGAAAACCGGTAAAATTGCAGGCGCAAAAGTGCTTGAACCTAAATACGAAGGAGATGCCATTCTTATATCCAAGAAAGGTGTGACAATAAGAATGAATCTTAAAGATATTCCCACTCTCGGACGAGCAACACAGGGAGTTACTTTAATGAGACTTAAAAAAGAAGATAAAGTAAGTACGCTTTCAATCATAAGAACCGATCAAATAAAAAAAGAGGTTGAAGAAAGCGTTAAAGAAGCAGAAAAACAACGCAATAAAGAAATTAAACAAGTGGATAAGGAAGTTGAAAAATTGGTTGAAAATAAAGAAGAGCCTAAAGAAAAAGTTGCTGTTGGAGCTAATGAAGCAAAACCTAAAGCATCAAAACCCGGGAAAGAATCCGAAAGTAAAGAGGATACGGAACCGGAGCAGCAAAGTTTACTTTAATTTGTTTTAAACTTATGAAGCACTTTAAGAAAGTAAAGTTATCAATCTTTCTATTATTGTGCTTTTTAAGTATTAATTCTTTTGTTTTTGCTCAAAGCCATATAAAGGATCTGGAAATAAATACCAATAGCTTAAAACTGTCAACTGACAGGATACTTGAAGGGAATCCGATAATGGTATATGCAACTATAATAAACCACAGTAATTTCGATTTAAGAGGCCTAGTTACTTTTTATGACCAAACCGCGAGAAGCCAGATCGGCAGTGATCAGACGGTCTCAATTCTGGCAAATTCATCGGATGATGTATTTGTTGAGTGGACGCCATATTTTGAAGGTACACATAATATACAGATCAGTATTGATCCATGGGAAGCTAATGGAGATAATCCCGATAATAATTTTGGTTCGATATCCGCAAATGTCCTGAAAGATACAGATTGGGACGGCATAACCGATGAGGATGATCCTGATGATGATAATGACGGTGTTATTGATGAAGAAGATGCCTTTCCTCTCGATTCCAAAGAAACACTTGATACCGATGGTGACAGAATCGGCAATAATCAAGATGAAGACGATGATAACGATGGTATTCCGGATGAAGATGATGCATTCCCTCTGGATTCAATGGAATGGGCCGATAATGACTTGGATGGTGTCGGAGATAATGAAGATGAAGATGATGATAATGACGGATTAAAAGATGACGAGGAGAAAAAGATCGGAACAGATCCCAATAATCCCGATTCCGACGGAGATGGAGTAATTGACGGAGAAGATGCTTTTCCTCTTGATGAATCGGAACAGTATGATTTCGACAATGACGGAATCGGAAACAATGAAGATAATGATGATGATAACGACGGTATTCCGGATGAAGATGATATTGATGACAATAATAAAGGTCCTACAATAAAAATTTCAGGAAATACCGCGTTTGCATTTTTAAACCGGGAACTTTGTTTGTCGGCTGCCGAATCTTTTGATGAAGATGGTGAAATTCTGGCTTATAAATGGCATGTTAATAAAGATGAGCTTTATAAAGGAGAAGAACTTAATTTATTGGTTACCGAAAACAATAAACATACAATTAAGATTGAATTGACTGATGATAATAATGAAACACGCGAACGCACAGTTGAAATAAATGTAATTGATATGGATTTTTATATGATTGTTTTTCTTTTATTAATCATAATTTTTCTTGCAATTATAATCAGTTTAAAGTATAGTTCATGGGCAAAAAAATTAATTAAAGATCATGAAAAAAGAAATTCATCCTAAATATCATACAAACGCAAAATTTATTTGTGAATGCGGGAATACGGTAGTTGCGGGTTCAACCGTTGATTCATATAAAGTTGAAATATGCAGTGCATGCCACCCTTTTTATACGGGTAAACAAAAACTTGTGGATACCGCGGGACGTGTTGAAAAATTTAATGCTAAGCGTAAAAAAGCGGAAAAACCAAAAGAAGAAGAAGAAACTAAAGTTTCAGAGTCGGCAAAAAAGACGAAAAAAGATGAAAAATATCTTACTGTTGATGAATTTAAGGCAATTAAAGAAAAAGAGAAAGAAAAAGCCGAGATGAGAGAGGTTAAAAAAACAGGGAAAACCACAAAAGCAAGTTCTAAAAAGGAAACCGAAGCAAAAAAGAAGACTCCTGCTAAGAAAACTCCTGCTAAAAAAACTACTGCTAAAAAAACCGATAAAAAATAATTTATCCATATTAAATGCCCGGTAATTCTTTCGGCAAATTTTTCAGAATAACAACATGGGGAGAATCTCATGGTAAAGCTTTGGGTATAGTTATTGACGGGTGCCCTCCAAAAATTAAACTTAACGAAAAAGATATTGTGCAGGAACTGGAAAAAAGAAAGCCCGGCACAAAGACAGGCACGAAGCGTCGCGAATCGGATAAGCCCAAGATTCTGTCAGGTGTTTTTGAAGGTAAAACAACCGGCACTCCCCTTTCCATTATAGTATGGAATAAAAATGTACGTTCAAAAGATTACGATAAACTTAAAAATGTATATCGTCCCGGACATGCGGATTTTACGTATCAGGAAAAGTACGGTATACGCGATTACAAAGGCGGTGGCAGGTCATCGGGACGTGAAACCGTAACAAGGGTGATTGCAGGTGCTGTAGCAAAAAAAATACTTACAAAGAATAAAACTGAAATCGTAAGCAAAATATTGTCAATAAAAGAAGCTCCCAAAAATGATTCCGCAGGAGGAATTGTTGAAATAACCGTTAAAAATGTTCCTGCAGGATTGGGTGAACCTGTTTTTGATAAACTGGATGCTGATTTATGTAAAGCCATTGTTTCAATAGGTGCCGTAAAAGGCGTTGAAATAGGTGCGGGTTTTAAAGCGGTTCAAATGACGGGCTTGCAAAACAATGATGAATTTATTGTTAAAAACGGCAAAATCACTACCAAAACAAATAATGCCGGAGGAATTTTAGGCGGCATTTCCAACGGAGAAAATATAGTTATAAGATTTGCAGTTAAGCCGCCTGCAAGTATAAAAAAGGAACAAAAAACAGTAACAATGCAGGGTAAACAAAAAACAATTTCAATAAACGGAAGGCACGATTCAAATATAACCCCCAGAATACTGCCAGTAGCTGAAAGTATGACAGCAATTGTATTAGTTGATCATTTGCTCAGACAAAAAGCCTATGAATGATTTCGATTTTGAAATAAAGTCAAACGACAAAAATACGCAGGCACGTTCCGGTGTTTTAAACACACCTCATGGTGAAATAAAAACACCCGTTTTTATGCCGGTTGGAACCAAAGCAACTGTTAAAACCTTAAGCCCGGAAGAAATAAAAAAAACAAAATCCCGAATAATTCTGGCCAACACTTACCATTTATATTTAAGGCCCGGCCATGAAACCGTTAAAAAAATGGGGGGTCTTCATAAATGGATGAACTGGAAGGGCCCGATATTAACTGATTCAGGAGGTTTTCAGGTTTTCTCGCTTGCTGCAAATAAAAAAGGCAGCATAAAACCTTTGGTTAAAATTTATAATGAAGGCGTGGAATTTGTATCTTATATTGATGGCAGTAAACATTTTTTTACTCCGGAAAAAGCTATTCAAATTCAACATGCGCTTGGCTCGGATATAATTATGGCTTTTGACGAATGCATTCCCGCGCATTCAATTTACAGCTATTCCGGAGAAGCACTTCAAAGAACACATAAATGGGCAAAACAATGCATTAAAGAACATAATAAATTACAGGCTGAAAGTGATATCAAACAAGCCCTTTTCCCTATTGTTCAGGGTGGAATTCATGATGATTTGAGGATAGAATCAACAAAATTTATGGCTGATCTTGATTTGCCCGGAATTGCAATAGGAGGGCTATCGGTGGGAGAAACAAAGCAGGAAATGTATCACACACTTGAAGTTATTAATCCACATCTTCCCAAACAAAAAGCCAGATATTTAATGGGGGTGGGTACGCCTGAAAATTTACTCGTTGCTATAAGCCACGGCATCGATATGTTTGATTGTGTTATGGCTACGCGCAACGCGCGTCACGGTTCTTTCTGGACCAAAGACGGAAGGTTTCACATAAAAAATGCAGAATTCAAAGAAGATGAAACACCTTTAATGAAAAACTGCCAATGTTATGCATGCCAAAATTACAGTAAAAGCTATATCAGGCATTTGATTACGGAAAAAGAAATGTTCGGGCAAAGACTTGTTACAATTCACAATGTTCAGTTTTTGAATCGATTGATGAAAAGAGCTAGAATGCACATAGAAAAAGATACTTATGATTATTATATGAAAAAATTCCTTAAAAGATTTAATAAAAAATCATGAAGAACATTATAAATTATTTTTTCGAGCTGGGAATGATGAAAAAAATTCATCATAACGGAGTTATGGCCGCGGGTGTAAAAATTCCGGATACTATTGCGGAACATTCTTACAGAGCCGCTGTTATTGCCTTTATATTGGCTGACCTTGAAGGCGTGGACAGTGAAAAAGCGGCATGCATGCTTTTGTTTCACGACACACCTGAGGCAAGAACAGGTGATCACAATAAAATCGCACAAAAATATATTGATAGAAACAAAGTTGAAGAAGAAGTAATAAAAGACCAAATGGAACAATTACCGGCTAAAATCGCCAATCTTATTGAGAAGTATTGGAAAGCCGAACATATGGGTAACAGTAAGCTCGGCAAAATAGCTTATGATGCTGATCTTCTTGAAACCGCTCTTCAGGCAAAGGAATATTTGGATTTGGGGTATCCAACAAAAGGCTGGATAGATAATGTTAAAAAAAATCTAAAAACCGAAAGCGCTAAAAAGCTTTTATTGCAGCTCGAAAAAACCTATTTTACGGAATGGTGGAAAAATCTTAAAAAACTCACATAATGAAATTATTTAATAAGCCGATTAAAAATATGACAATCGGATTCATAGGCGGAAAAGGCAAGATGGCTGAATTATTCATCCCCTTATTTAAAAAAAAGGGATTCACGATTATTATTTCCGATAAAGGAACCAAACTTTCAAATAAAGAGCTCGCAAAAAAGGCGGATATTGTTATTATTTGTGTTCCTATTATGAAAACCAAAGAAGTGATTCGTGAAATTATTCCTGTGACGCGGGAAGATCAGTTACTTATGGATTTCACCTCAGTTAAAACAGAACCTGTGAATGAAATGCTAAAAAGTAAAAGTGAAGTAATCGGACTTCATCCAATGTTCGGACCTGATATTTCGACTATTCGGGGACAAAGAATCATACTCTGCCCGGCCCGAACCGTGAACAAAAAACTTATTCAAACTTTGTTTGAAGAAATGGAGCTTTTAGTGCATGAGACAACACCCGAAAATCACGATAAAATGATGGGAGTTATCCAGGTTTTAATACATTTTCATTCAATTTTACTCGGCAACACATTACGTGACCTTAAGGTGGATTTAAATGAGTTGGAAAAATTCATGAGCCCGATATACAAATTGGAATTCGGAGTGATTGCCAGAATATTTTCACAGGATCCGGATTTGTACGGACCTATTTTAATGATGAATCCCGAGAAATATAATATTATTGAATCAATAAAGGTTAATACTAAAAATCTTGCCAATATTGTTGAATGCTCGAATCAAACCCTTTTTAGAGAATTTTTTAATAAAACATCAAAATACCTAGGCAATTACAGTGATCGGGCTTCAAAAATGATCAAAAGCTAACCCCGGAATTGTTTCATTTCACTGCGATCAAAATACCTTTTTAAAACGGAATCATTGTATTTTAAATCCTGCTCGAGTTTAGCTGCTTCAATCGCACGTCGTTCCTCAAGTTTTGTTATTCTCTTTTCATACATAATCATTTCACGCTCTAATTTATCTATCCTTTTTATTGAATTTTTAATACTTAAAGGAGTAACCATATCTTCGCCTCTTATGCCTTCGATATCTCTTTTAAAAAGCTTACAACCTTCCAAATATTCTTCAGCGGCATCAGCGATTCTGGTAGGATTGACGCTTTGTGCACGGCGCCTTATTGACCTGTGAATTCTTCGTTCCATATACACATGAATATGTTATACTTTTAAAGACGGATAACCTCTCGCGAGCGAAAACTTATCGCGAGCGTGAGTGTAAGGCCGCTGCAAGCGGACGAACCCAAAACCCATGATAGCATATCTAACAGGCACAATTCAAAAAAAGGCCGGCCCTGCAATTATTCTCAGTACAGGTGATGTGGGATATCTGGTTAATGTTACGAGTGATTATCTTGCCGAATGTGAAGAAAACGATTCAGTTGAACTTTATATTCATACAAGTGTTCGGGAAGATAATATAAGTTTATTCGGATTTGAAAAATTTGAAGAACTTGAAATTTTTAAATTATTAATAAGTGTTTCGGGAGTCGGACCAAAATCAGCACTTGAGATACTCGCCAATCCCCTATCTTCAATTAAATATGCTATTTCTAAGGGTGATTCCGCTTTACTCGTAAATACAAGAGGAATCGGTAAAAAAACAGCTGAAAGAATTCTCATAGATCTTAAAGAAAAAATCGAAACGTCCGAAAAACCGCAGGATTACAGTGTGACCGCGAAAATAAATGAAGACGCTGTTACAGCGCTTATGAACCTTGGCTACAGAAAACATCAAATCTTAAATACCTTAAAAAAACTGCCTGAAGATATTCGGGAACCTGAAGATATAATAAAATACTTTCTTCAAAATGCTTAAACAAATAAGAAAGCGGTTTAAAAATTACAATGCTCTGTTTATAAGTAATCCTACAAATGTTTATTATTTAACCGGGTTCACCGGTTCGCGCGGATTTATACTTATAACAAAACGCAATGCATATTTTTTTACCGACTTCCGTTATATAGAATATGCAAAAAAAATTATTCCAAAAGAATTCAAAGTGGTGCAAATAGATAAAAAATGGAAAAAAGACTGGCCGAAGCTTCTTAAAAAATACAATGTTGAAAATCTGGGTATAGAAGAAAGTTACTTGACGGTAAGCCAATATAATGCTCTGAATAGAATCTCTCCCGGTGTACGCCTTAAAAAAGCGGGAGATGTAATCGAACAATTAAGAGAAATTAAAACCGACCGCGAACTTTCACTTATAAAAAAATCCCAAAGAATAAACGAAAAAGTGCTTGATGAAGTTCTTAATTATTTAAAAGAAGGCAGAACCGAATCGGATGTCGAATGGTTTATTATAAAAGCACAGCGTGAATTGGGAGCCGATGATTCTTCTTTTGATCCGATTGTGGCTTTTGGTACCAATTCCGCAATGCCTCATCATCAAAATACAAATCGCAAACTTAAAAAAGGTCATAATGTTCTAATCGATATGGGCGTTAAATACAAAAATTACTGCAGTGACATGACGCGTACTTTTTTTACCGAACAGCCAACTCAAAAACAGATAGATGTATATGAAACAACTCTTAAAGCTCAAATAGCGGCAATTAATGAACTTAAAAACAATATATCGGTAAAAAAAGTGGTTGAAGCATCAATGAAACCAATAAAAAAACACGGATACGAAAAATACTTCCAGCACGGGCTCGGACATGGAGTCGGCCTGGATATTCACGAACTTCCAAGCCTTACAATCGAAAAACATTACAAATTAAAAACAAATATGATCACTACAATAGAACCCGGTATATATCTACCCAAAAACTTTGGTGTTCGTATTGAAGATATGCTAATAATAACTCGTAACGGAGCCCGTAATATAACCAAAGCTCCAAAAGAATTGCAGGATATAATCATTAAAGTATAGATATGTATAAAATCGCAGTTATATTGTTTCCGGGAACAAACGGTGAACTTGAAGCTCTTAGAACAGTTGCCAGAACAGGCATGGAACCTGTTCTTGTACGCTGGAATGAAGAAGTTGATTATTCGGATTTTGACGGATTTTTTATACCGGGCGGTTTTAGTTATGAAGATCGCGGACGCAGCGGAATTATTGCTTCAAAAAATCCGCTTGTTGATAAAATAGCCAAAGAAGCTTCCAAGGGTAAACCTGTTATAGGTGTTTGTAACGGCGCGCAGATAGTAGTTGAAGCCGGACTTATCCCCGGGCTTGATAAATCCAATGTTGAAATGGGATTAGCCTGGAACGAACGTGTCGATAAAGAAGGCAATATTCTTGGCACGGGTTTTTATAACGACTGGATTTATATAAAAAATGCATCTCCCGAAGGAAGAAGCGCATTTAATTATTATGATCAACATCTGGTTTTAAGAATACCGATTGCACACGGCGAAGGAAGATTCACCTCGATTGATCCGGAAATGGAAGATAACCTTATAAAGAATCAGCAAACAGTATTCAGATATTGTGATGCAAACGGTGAAGTACGTGAAGAATTCCCCTACAACCCGAACGGAGCAATGCTTAATGCTGCGGGAATCTGTAACCCTGAAGGAAATGTTTTAAGTATTATGCCGCACCCTGAACGCACTGAAATCGGTGATCCGATATTTGATTCAATGCGTGAATATATCGCCAAAAGTTATAATGTGGCTTTGCCCGCTGATATGGTTACTGAAAAACCGGCTGTTGAGCCCGGAGAAACAAAATCTTACGAACAAACCGATATTGAAATATTTGTTGATACGATAATCACAGATAACGAAGAAAGAACACTTGAACAGGCAATTAAGTATATCGGTTTTGAAGATGCAAAACTCAAAAAACTTTTATATTACGGAATTAAAACTTCATCAGATTCGGATGCGGAGAATTTAGCAAATGAACTGCTTAAATCGGGAGAAATCGTAAATATGGCAAAAGAGGTCCCATTAATAAAAATTAATAATAAATACTATTCTTTTGATTTAAATGAAGGCTTAACCCAAACCGATGAAAAAGAAAAACCCGGTGAAAGTTATTTAACTTTTAATAAAAAAGACACAACAGGCAAGAGCATTATGCAGACAATAAAGAATCATTTTTCAATAAAAGGGGTCGAAAACATACATGCAGGTAAAAAATGGACTTTCATGAATACATCCGGCAAAACATCTGATATAATCGACACCTATATTTTACACAATCCACATTCGATGGATATTTATAAAGCTTAAATTATGTGCGGTATATTCGCCTATAAAGGGCCTGAAAAAAACGCTACGGAACTTGTTATTAAAGGACTGAAAAAACTTGAATACAGAGGTTATGATTCATGGGGTGTGGCATCAAAATGTGAAAATGAAGTAAATGTTTATAAAGAAATAGGCAAAATAAGTGATTTTGATTTTAAAAATCCTCCATCCGATATTAATATCAGAGCCGAATGTAATCTGGCTATGGGCCATTCCCGCTGGGCAACTCACGGCGGAGTTACCGTTGCAAATGCTCACCCTCACTACAGCGCCGATAAAAGTATTGCAATTGTCCATAACGGAATTATTGAAAACTATGTTGAATTAAGAGATGAACTTAAAAAAAAAGGTTATGAATTCAGAAGTGAAACCGATACGGAAGTTATTGCTCAATTAATACAGGAATATAAAAAAAACGGAACAGTTGATGCGGTTAAAAAAGCCATTGAACGGCTTGAAGGCAGATATGCGCTTTTGGTCATGTGTAATGATGATGATAAACTTGTAGCGGCACGCCGCGGCAGCCCCTTAATTGTTGGAAAAGGAGAGGATGAATTTTTTGTTGCTTCGGATATTCCGGCATTTTTGGATTATACACGTAATGTAATGTACCTGGATGATGATCAGATGGTTGTTATAAATAATGAGGTTGAATTTTTTGATATTAAAAGCGGAGAAAAAATAGATAAACGTGTGGTAGAAATCGACTGGGACGCTGAAAGTGCCGAAAAAGGAGACTTCCCGCATTTTATGATTAAAGAAATAAGCGAACAAAAAGACACGATTGCACGTGCGATCAATCAGGATGATAAAATGATACAAAAAATAGCACGGGAAATTAAAGAAGCTTACGGAACATATATAATAGGCTGCGGCACAGCGGGAAAAGTTGCTTTGGCAGGTTCTTATCTTTTCAGCAAGGTCGCGGGACGCCATGTAAACACAACTTTTGGCAGTGAATTTCCGAGCCTGCAGGATTTTATAACCGACCGCAGTTTGATTATTGCTATTTCGCAGTCGGGAGAAACAGCTGATACAATGGAAGCTCTTGAAATTGCAAAAAAGAAAGGTGCAAAAGTTTTATCGATTATTAATGTTGAGGGATCTTCAATGGATAGAATTTCTGATTACTCGATTCACATTAAAGCCGGTCCCGAAAAAGCAGTGGCATCAACAAAAGCCACAACAGCTCAAATGGCGATTCTGACTCTTCTGGCTTACGCATGCGCTAATCGTTTGGATGAAGGTAAAATTTTACTTGTTGACACAGCAAGTAAAATAAACGATATGTTGAATCCTCGTTACGAAGAACACATACTTAAACTTGCAAAACAAATAGAAGACAACGAAAGCATGTACGTGATAGGAAAAGGAATGAACTATCCAATGGCGCTCGAGGCAGCTATTAAATTACAGGAGGTATCGTATATTCACGCGGAAGGATTTGCAGGAGGAGAACTGAAACACGGCCCGATAGCTCTGATACACGACCGTGTTCCTTGTATTGCACTTGTTTCGGACGATGAAACAAAACAGGAAATAATCAGCAACGCCATAGAAGTGGGAAGCCGCGGCGGTTATATAATCGGGGTTTCTCCCGAAAACCACGAAGTTTTCGATTACTGGATAAAAGTACCCGAAGGCGGCAATGCCTCACCTATTATAAATATTATTCCGGTTCAGATTTTAGCCTATCAATTAGCTATCTTACGCGAAAACAACCCGGATATGCCCAGAAATCTGGCGAAGAGTGTGACAGTAAAATAGAATTCTGGTATAATAAATAGAAATTAATACCGGAATTCATGGCTGATTCAACAAAAGATAAACAAATAGACAAACTTCAGGGCGCATTTGAAATGACTTGTGATCAGATTCAAATGCAAACTGAACGTATGCTTGATCTTGTTCCGAGACACGATATAAAAAGAAGGCAAAAAATACTTAATCTCCATAGGGCTAAACTTCAAAAAGCTCTTAATGACCTAAACAATCAATTAGCCAAGTTTTATTAATGAGAGTTCATAATACAAAATTTGTTTGCACACTCGGGCCGGCGAGTGAATCGCCTGAAATTCTGGAAAAAATGATGAAAGCCGGAATGGATGTTGCAAGGCTTAATTTTTCACATGGTTCGTATGGTAATCATAAAATGCTTATTAAACGAATTCGCGAAGCAGCCGAAAAAGTGGGGGTTCCATTGGCAATTATGCAGGATCTCCAGGGTCCCAAAATAAGAATCGGAAGAATAAAAGATACACAGGTAAAAAAAGACGAGACAATAATCCTTACATGCGGACCAAAATCAAAAAATAAAATTCCCGTTCAATACAAAGATTTATATAAAGATGTAAAAAAAAATAATCTTCTGCTTATTGATGACGGTCAGATCGAACTTAAAGTAACAAAAAGA
>CAYFUK010000026.1:0-18007 GCA_964346325.1 uncultured Candidatus Peribacteria bacterium
ATAATTCTATTAACAGCCTCTCTTGTACAAGAAATTATCAACCTGCACCCCATATTAAATGTTTTGTATAATTCGTGCGGTTCAATATCTGAATTCTCATATATAAATTTAAAAAAAGGACCTGGGTCAAACATATCATCCATTAAATACTTTACATCCTTCCCAAATCTTATTGGTTTTGTTAATCCCCCTCCAGTACAATTAAAAACCCCTTTTATTCCATCTTTGTTAACTTTTAATAATTCCTTTATAACAGGTAAATAGGAAAGAGTTGGAGAGAGCATTGCCTCTCCTAATGTCATATCTGTAGAAGGAATTTTTGTTTTTAAATTAAATTTTCCAGAATATGCACTATCAGAAATCTTTTCATCATAAGTTTCCGGAAATTTTTCTTTATATGATGAGTCCAGCATGGCGTGAACCAATAAAGTAAAACCGTTGCTACTAACTCCCGAATTGTATTTAGTTTCATACTTGGCTTTACCGTACGATTGAAAACCAATCAACAAATCTCCTTCTCCGGTTCGACTTGCATCCAACACATCTTCTCTTTTCATTCGGGCGGAAACATCTGAATTAACAACCACTGTACGGACATTATTGCCGGTATCTGCGGTTTCTCCTCCACACATATCAATTTTTGTGTAATCAGAAAGGTTCTCAATTGATTCTCTATATCCGTCAATAATTTTTGAAATTGCTTCATCAGAAATAACTAATGGATTCCTATCAATACAATTAGTTAATTGAAAATGATCAGTGGCGCCCACAGCTGCCATATCATCAATATTCATAATAAGACTATCCTGAGCAATTCCTTTCCATACATCATTGCTAAAACCTTCTTTGGTTGCCATATATGCTACATTTGCTTTGCTTCCTGCTCCATCTGTGTGCTTAAGATAACAATACAGATCATCATCGGCAATATCAGGAACAATTAAGCAGAAAGCTCCAGGAAAAAGACCTTTATCTAATCCTTTGGTTGCTTCATGAACCGCATCTTTATCTGCATCAGACCCCAATTTTTTGTAAGTAAGCATTTAAAAAAATTAGAATTTAAAATATTTCGTTATTATTTGCTTGAAAAGACTACTTAATCTAGGATAAATTGTCAACGAAACTACTAGACAAATACTTATAATGAATTTTATTTCAGAATCATCGGCTACTGAATATATCGACAAGATATATCAAGATGAAAGGCTAGATCTGCTTTTAATTGCCGGTCCTACTGGCAGCGGTAAAAGCACACTATCTAAAATGATATCAAAAAAGTGGGAGATTCATAGTTTATGTCTTGATAATTATTTCAAGAATGAAGATGAAATAGAGCTAGTTTTGCCAGAATTCAACATTAGACAGTGGGACTCTCCTGACTGTTATAATTGGAATATTTTGATAAATAACTTGCAAGATATTTTTAGAGATAAAATAGCAAGAATACCAATTTTTTCACATGAACACTCAAGACAAAACGGATGGGCGGATTTAAGAATTCAAAAGAAACCATTAATATTGGAAGGTATTTATGCAATAAATCCAAAAATATTAGATGTTGTCCAATCTATGAGACTTAAGTTTTTTTCAATTTTTTTAGATATTCCAGAAGGAATAAGATGGCAAAGAAAATATAATAGAGATGTATTAGAAAGAAATGAGGAACCAGCCACTTTGCAAATTTGGTTTGATAATGTCATTAAGCCTGCAGAAAAAAAATGGGTGAATCAGCAATTAAAAAGCGCTGACCTTGTAATAGTACAAGATTAGCAATGCAAGTATATCACCTTCGACAGATTGTTGCCGAATGATATAGCTAATACTTTCTTCATCTCTAAGATAAAAACAGATTTATTACAGCTCGCCACTTCGGCTTAGAGGTAAATCTATCATTCTGATCAATCAATAGTTATCGCTCTAAAAAAAACCTCCGCACTTCGCGCAACTGCTCTGTGGTGGGTGCACCGGGGCTCGAACCCGGGACCATTTGCTTAAGAGGCAAGTGCTCTACCAACTGAGCTATACACCCTTACTTTTTACTGTACCCGGTACGCTGAGGTACCGAGTACCTCGAAGTACCCGGTACTTCAACAGCACGCACAAATGTACCATATGCTTATCTCCCCTTTCAAGCCTTGCTTTTTTTGGGTAAAATGGGCGTGCTAATAAATTCCCATAATTAATAATATGAATCCAAATCGCAAAAAATTATTATTTTATACTGACACACCTTATGTGGGAGGTGCCGAGAATCAAATGTATCTTCTTACCAAATTTCTTGATAAAGAAAAATACGATGTTATTCTGGTTTGTTCGGATTATAAAAAACTTAAAGAATGGTCTGCGCGATTTGAACGAGAAGGGGTTCGCATAGTCAAATTAACAGTGGCGCATAAACACGACCCAAGGCATTACTTTCAATTAAAAGAAGTTTTAAAAACAGAAATACCGGATATTGTACATTTGCATGTATGGAATCCGGCTTCATGCCGTTACGGATTTATGGCGGCAAACAAATACAGGTTTCCCGTTGTGGTAACGGAACACGACCCTTTTGAGTTACCAAAATTAAAAAAATATATTAAGAACAAATTAATGAAACGTGTACAAAAAATTGTTACAGTTTCGGATTCAAATTATAAGCTAATGCAAAAACTTTTTCCTGAACTAAA
This sequence comes from uncultured Candidatus Peribacteria bacterium, assembly GCA_964346325.1. Classification (GTDB taxonomy): domain Bacteria; phylum Patescibacteriota; class Gracilibacteria; order UBA1369; family PNNO01; genus JAUVDZ01. Next base: position 2,673 of record CAYFUK010000026.1, read on the forward strand.
AAATAGAACAACAACAATTCATAATGGAATTGACACAACCTGGTTTGAATCACAATTACTAAACTTTTCAAAAAACAAAAGAACCGAATTTCGTGCAAAAGAATTCGAAGCCGACCAGACAACAAAAGTTATTTTAAGTGTTGCCGAGCTCCATGAGCGAAAAGGTCTTAAACATCTTATTAAAACAATGCAAAAAGTATTGGCCAAAAATCCGAATACACGACTAATCATAGCCGGTGAGGGTCCGCAGAAAAAAGAACTCACCAAGATTATTAACGAAGAAAATCTGTCAGGCTATATAAGGTTGCTGGGCCATCGCAAAGATATACCGCAAATTATGGCATCCGCTGACGTATTTGTTCTGCCTAGCGAAAAAGAGGCTTTTGGACTTGTTTTGCTTGAAGCAATGACCGCAAAACTTCCGATTGTCGCAAGTAATGTGGGAGGGATACCTGAAATAGTAGAAGATGGGATAACCGGAGACCTTGTTGAACCTTCCAACCATGAACTTATGGCTGATAAAATTTTAGAATTTTTTAATGATAATTTTAAAGTTCGGGAGTATACTGAAACTGCGTACGATCAATTAAAATCAAAATTTGATGCCAAAACAATGGCGAAAAAATATGATAAATTATATGACCGAATAATAAATGGTAAAAGTTAAAACATCTTTCGTTTGCTCTGACTGCGGTTTTGAATCTCCAAAATGGATTGGTAAATGTCCTGATTGCGAAGCCTGGAATTCATTTATTGAACAAAAAATTGATACCAAATCCAAAGGTTCTAAAATCAAGGCTCACGCCCGTGAAGTCACTCCACTTATAATGGGTGAAACCAAAGAAAAACGAATCTCATTAAAAATGGAGGAAATAAACCGTGTACTTGGCGGCGGAATAATGGAAGGCTCGCTAATGCTCCTCACGGGAGAACCCGGAATAGGCAAATCAACACTTACACTGCAAATATGCGATCAACTCACAGGCGGATCAGCAAAAATCCTGTACATTTCAGGTGAAGAATCACAAAACCAAATAGCTTCACGTGCAAAACGCCTTGGAATTCAAAGTGAGCGCCTCTCATTCCTGGCTGAAACAAACCTGGATACAATTATGGCAACAGTTAAAGAATTTAAACCTGATTTTATTGTTGTGGATTCGGTTCAGGTAATGCAATCGAAGGACCTGGCAAGTTTTGCGGGAAGCATCGGGCAGATTCGCTACACGGCCGAACAATTCATGGAGTACGCAAAAACGCAAAATGTTCCCACTCTTTTAATTGGCCATGTTACCAAAGAAGGCAATCTCGCCGGCCCGCGCGTGCTTGAACACCTTGTTGATACGGTCTTGTATCTTGAAGGCGATCGATACAAAAATTTCCGCATTCTCCGAACACAAAAAAACAGATTCGGGTCAACAAACGAAATAGGAATTTTCGAAATGGCGACTGACGGCCTGCGCGAAGTACAAAATCCTTCAGCTGGATTTTTGGAAGGACGTAAAGATAACGCCATAGGTTCCGCAATCACAGTTACAATTGAAGGAACACGCCCGCTTTTAGTTGAAGTCCAGGCCCTTAGCAACTTAACGCCCTTCGGCTATCCCAAACGAACATCTACCGGTTTTGATATAAACAGAGCTCAGCTTTTAATCTCGGTTCTTCAAAAGTACGCGAAAATAAATCTGGCCAACCAGGATATATTTGTGAATGTGGTTGGCGGAATGCGTATAAAAGACCCGGCTTGCGATCTTGCCGTACTCATGGCGATTGCCGGCAGCTTTCTGCAAAAAACTATTCCAGGTGACTCCTGCTTTATAGGCGAAGTCGGGCTTTCAGGCGAAATACGCAACGTTGGCCAAATTGAAAAACGTATAAAAGAAGCTAAAAAACTCGGATTCAAAACAATAATTTCACCGAAGCAGGTTACAAATGTTTCGGATGCCGTAAAAAAACTATAAAATTATTCCCCTTTTTTTTCATTAAATTTCATTCTTCTTTCGCCTTCTCTTTGCTCGACAGCCTCGCCTATTTCGATTCTTTCTTTCCACGGTACAGCCTGAACCGTTATTTCTTTACTAATATCGGGTACTTTACCAAAAGCACCAACCGTTGCCTTTATTCCAAGTTTTTCAAATTTTTTTACTGTTCTGGCAATTATTTCATCAACCGGTTCGTCGGGTTGCAGCCTTTCAACTGAAGATTTTATTACAAGGCCTTCCCTAAGCCAGTGTTTTGCGCTATTAATATATTCCATAATTAATTTGTTATATTATTCTTTTGCTTGTATATGAAGTTGAAAATAATACTTTGGATCGTCACTATCTTCAAAACATTCAATAACTACATCAAGTGCGGCTTTATTAAATATTTTTCTGTAACGTTCGATAGCTTCTTTTGGATTTTCAAAAAGACCGAGTTTTGTTACACGTAATGATGTTTCGCCTTTAAATTCAAGAGAACGTTTTACGTATTCAGTTAAAATTCTATCAGTTTCTTCAACCATATATATTAGTTAAGGTTAACAACCTTAACTAGGATTTGCGCTTCTGTCAACCGTTAAATAACATAAAATTCCAATCAATCTGCTTTTACGCCGATTTTACGCCGAAATAAAAGAAAAAAGCGCAGGTTTTCGAGTCAAATTCCGAAAAATTTTTGGGCGTTCTTCGTTGTAATATCGGCTACATCTTCAAAATTCATGCTTTTAAGATAAGCTATCTCCTTGGCGACTTCTTTAACAAACGCAGGTTCGTTTGTTTGCTTTCTGTACTTTTGAGGGGATAAATAAGGGCAATCTGTTTCTATCATCATGGCATCCGGAGGGCACTCCCCTACAACTTCACGTAATTTTTGAGCGTTTGGATATGTTATGTTCCCGGTGAATGAAGTAAAATATCCGGCCAACCAAACATCTCGGGCAAACTTAACATTACTTCCGAAACAATGAAAAACAACATCTTTTATATTCTGTTCATTAAGAATTTGAAGGCTGTCGTGATCAGCTTCGCGGTTATGAACGATTAAAGGCTTGTTCAATTGTTTAGCAAGGTCTATATGTTTAATAAAAACTTCTTTTTGTATTTCACGCGGACTTATATCACGATAATAATCAAGGCCGGTCTCCCCTATTGCAACAACTCTTTCATGTTCCGCGAGTTCGCATAGCTCATTCCATATCTGATCCGTCATTTTTTTTGCGTCATGAGGATGAAAACCAACCGCGGCAAAAACTCCGTCATTATTCTCTGCTATCTCAACCGCCTGTTTTGTGGATTCCAAATCACAACCCACTGCAATCATTTTACCCACTCCCGCTTCGTGTGCACGATGCAATATGCCCTTTATATCACGGCAAAGCGGCTTGAATTGTATGTGACAATGTGTATCAATAATCATAATTTTAATGTATCATAACTTCCGCAATAATTTAAATGTATGAAAGCAAGTATTCTGATTGTACATTTCGGAGAAGCAAAGCCCACTCTCAAATGCATTAAATCGATTGAAAAATCCGGTGCAAAAGATTATGAAATTATTGTTGTTGATAACAATTTAACTGATAAAGATTGCCCCAGGTTCAAAAATGTACGCTATTTCAAAAGCAAACTGAACAATTACTGCCATGCTCTTAATCTTGGCTTTAAAAAAGCAAAAGCCGATATTGTTGTTGTTCTTAATCCGGATACCGAAGTTCGTAAAAACTGGTTAAGTGAAATTATGCGCCCTTTCAAAAATCAAAAAATTGCAGCGGTATCATCAAAAATACTCTTCAAAAAAAACGGCCGCATAAACAGCCTTGGAATCGAAGAAATCGATGATTTTTACTATCGCGACCTTGCATTCAACGAAGAAGACGATCCCGAACTGCAACAAATAACAATAAAATTTGCAACCGGATGCAGTACCGCATACAGAAAAGATACAGTAAAAAAAGCCGGCGGATTCGATGAAGATTTTGTTATGTATGTTGAGGATGTTGATATGGGAATAAAACTGCGTAAAGCAGGATACAAACTTGTTACAAATCCCAAAAGCATTGTGTTACATGCATATCACGGAACTTCAAAAGGAGCGGACCTTCCCTGGTATTTCTGCAACAGAAATCGCTTTTTGATAATCGCCAAATACCATCCTGAAGAATTTGCGGATCAGATCAGGCAATCTCATCCATATATAAATAAACAATTCGATTATTTGTATGAATTTATAAAAACCGGAATTTTCAAACTCATTAAAGAAAAAAATCATGAAAAGTACCTAAAGGATATTCTTGTTGAGCTCAGCGATATTTTTCCTTTGGATAAAGTTCAGAATATGATTAATGAAATTGAGCTTTACCTGGGACTGCGCAAACCGCAAGTTTGTTTATACGACCATGCTTTGCATTTTATCGGAGGCGGTCAAAAATACGGAGCAACAATGGCGGAAGCATTACAGAAAGATTTTGATGTTACTTATATATCAAACAAACCAATTACAATTAAAAAACTCGAAGATTGGTACAATCTTGATCTTTCAAAATGCAAGCTAAAACGAATAGAACTTCCGATTAATAAAAAAGATCTTCAAATAAACCCAAGTAAAGCCGAATCAATGATTAAGAATCCGTTTGCAAAAGTTGAAGATGAAGTATTGAATTACGATTTTCTTATCAACGTAAATATGGTGCCCCATGTTAATGCTCTGGCTTTAAAAAATATTTTTATATGCCATTTTCCGGATTCCAAAAAAATGAATCATTTTTATGTTGATAATTACGACAAAATAATTGCGAACTCAAAATATACCAATGGTTGGATAAAAAATCGCTGGAAGCTTGAAGCGGATGATATTGTTTATCCTCCGGTTGATATGAAATTCAAAGGCGGGTCTCCTAAAAAAGAGGATGTTATTTTGAGTGTTGCCCGTTTTGAAGAAACAGGTTCAAAAAAACAAATCGAACTGATAAAAGAATTTAAAAATCTCGGTATTGACGATTCGTGGAAGTTGATTCTGGCCGGGGGGGCGCTAAAAAACAGTAAATATCTTAAACGGGTTCGCAACTTAATAAAAAGGTTTGGCATTAACGCTGAAGTTCATGAGAATATTGCAAATGGTGATTTGAAAAAATTATATGCACGCGCAAAAATTTTCTGGCATGCTTGCGGACTGGGAATTAAGGAAAAAGAAACACCTCACTTAATAGAACACTTTGGAATGACAACCGTTGAAGCAATGCAAAACGGATGCGTGCCCGTAGTAATTGACGGCGGCGGACAGCGCGAAATAGTGCAACATGGTATAAACGGATTTAAATTTAATAATACACGCGGTCTGAAAAAATATACTTTAAAACTTGCCGAATCAGAAAAATTACGTAAAAGATTAAGCAAAATGGCGCAAGAACATGCCAAAAAATATTCTAAAAGGAATTTTCAGAGTAAAACCAATTCAATAATGAATTCATTGGTAAAAAGTATTACGCATAGTAAAAATTTTATTCCACAGGGGCACGATGCTTATAAAAAGCTTATTTCTTCCTCGAATTCTTAAGTTCTGATATTTCTTTTTCAAGTTTTTCTATGTATTTTATTGTTTCTTCGTTGAATAATTCCTGACGTCGTACTATTTCGCCCATAAAATATTCGGTTTCGTAATAAAACTTATTTTTCGCTTTATCTATAAATTTGCCGGTAACAAGCCTTGGAGATTTGAATTTTCTGTAAAAGTGCGTTAAGTTCGCGTTTTCTTTAAGAACTTTTTTGCTCTGTTTTTCACCCACTCTTTTTCGATGAATCACAGAGATGTCTTTTGACAACTTGTCCAAAAATTTTAAAATGCGTTTTTTTTCGGATTCTGATAAACTGTTCATACAATTATATTACTACATAAAAGTGAAAATTGGAATTGACGTTACATGCCTTTCTATGCCAAAACCGGTATCGGACAATACCAGTATAATTTAATAAAGGCGCTTCTCAAAATAGATAATAAAAACGAATATCATCCATACGCTTTTAATCTGCGCGACAATTCCAAATATCATAAAATCGATTTTGATGTAAGGGCGCATAAAATACCTCAGCGTTTAATAACGGCATGGTGGCTTGCTGTGCGCTATCCGCGCCTCGAGCAGATAACGGATGAATGCGATTTATATCAAATTTCAGAGATATGCCAACAACCCACAAAGCGTAAAACCGTGGCTTTTATTCATGATCTCACAACTGTTTTGTATCCTGAACATCATATTTTTAAAAATAAATTTTTATACAAACACAGGTTTAAAAATATTAGACGGTACGCTGATGTTGTTTTAACGAACTCCGAACATACAAAACAGGATATTATGAAACATCTGGGATTACCCGGGCACATGATTGAAGTAACTTATTTTGGAGTGGACGATAAGTTTAAACCCACAAAAGGAACACCGATAAAAGAACCGTACATTTGTTATCTCGGCACTGTTGAGCCGCGAAAAAATTTGGTAAATTTGTTTAAAGCATTTAAACGACTTAAAGAAAACGAGGCAATTGCGCACAAACTTGTTTTAATAGGTAAAGACGGGTGGTTTTACGAACAAATTTATGAACAAATACATAAGCTTGGACTGCAAAACGATATTGTGCGTTTGGGATTCGTTCCCGATGAAGAACTGCCCGCAATTCTAAGCGGAGCTGATTTGTTTGTTTATCCTTCGTTTTATGAAGGATTCGGTTTACCGGTTTTGGAGGCCATGGCTTGCGGCACCCCGGTTGTTACCTCCGATGTTTCGTCATTGCCCGAGGTGGGAGGAAACGCCGTTAAGTATTGTAATCCGAATTCTTTTGAAGACATTGCGGCAAAGATGTTTGAGTTCGTAAAGTCGGAAGAAGAACGAGAAAAGTACGGTAAGCTCGGATTGGAAAGAGCAAAAAAATTCACATGGGAAAAGTGCGCACAAAAACACCTGGAAGTTTATAAAAGGCTTGGCTGATCCCGGCATCTGATTTCAGGACTCCTTATAATAGTCCGCTACTTCATGGGTAGGGCCTTCTTTAACTATGCGCCCATTTTTAAGCATATAGGTTTTTGTGCAGAATTGTTTTATCGTATCAAGGTCGTGACTTACAAAAATAATTGTTTTGCCTGCACGTTTTAAATTCGCGAAGGTTTTCAAGCATTTTTTTTGAAAGTCTTTATCGCCCACCGCAAGCACTTCATCACATAAATATATATCCGCATCAATCAAACCGGCTATTGAAAAAGCCAAACGTACTTGCATACCGCTTGAAAAGTTTTTCAGCTTCATTTCCATAAAATCCTCAAGCTCCGCAAACTGTACAATTTTTTTATACAATAGATTGATCTGAGCTCTGCTTAAGCCTAAAATAACACCATTTAAATATACATTTTCACGAGCTGAGAGGTCACCGTTAAATCCGATTCCGAGTTCAAGAAAAGGACTGATCGAACCGTTAATATGTATATTTCCTTTTGTGGGGGAATAAATATTTGCAATCAGTTTTAGTAAAGTTGATTTGCCGCTTCCGTTCTTACCGATAATTCCAATAAATTCCCCTTTATCCACTTCCAGATTTATATCGTCAAGTGCCTTAAATTCTTCCATACGAACTTTTTTGTGAAAATTAATAAACTTTTCCTTTAAAGTATCATGCCTCTCCCGCGGGATATTGAAGGTTTTATGTACTTTTTTAAGTTTTATTGCTGTCATAATCAAACATATTCAGGAATTCTTTTTTCCAATTTCAGGAAAATAAATATACCCGAAATAAGAACAATAGTCACCATTAAAAGAAGTACAACATTTAGCCGAGAAGCCGGAATGTGACTTGAAATAAATATATTCCGGGAATATTCAATCAATCTTGCCAGAGGATTCAAAAAAATCAGACGATGATAAGCTTCCGGAACCATTCTAATGGGATATATGATAGGTGTAAGCCAAAATCCGATCTGCAAAAGGACATCCCATATATGGCTTAAATCCCTAAACCTTATATACAAAACCGACAAGATCAAAGAAACACCAAGTATTACAAAATAAAGCTCAATCACGTAAAATATAAAAAAGAAGAAATTCATACTAAAACCCACATCTGAAATCGCCAGAAAAACAAAAAACACAATCATGTTCAGAAGGAATGTAAGAAAGGACGTAAGAGTCGAGGCGATAACAATAATGATCCTTGGGAAATAAACTTTTGTTATCAAAGATTCCTTTGTTTCAAAACTACGCAAAGCAATCGATGTAGCTTCCGCGAAAAAATTCCATATTATCACACCAAGTAAAAGGTAAAGCTGATAATTTTCAACAGGGAACCTCATAAAAAGGGAAAAAACCACATATAATACCGCGAATAATAAAAGTGGTTTAATAAGAGTCCAGAAATAACCCAGCACAGAATTCTGATATCTTACTTTAAAGTCGGAAATAGCTATTTCTTTAAGTATTCGGATATTCTTTTTGCTGAAGATTTTTTCTTGTTTCATAGTGATTTTAATATAGCATAAGCCCTAAATTTCTGCTAAATTATTTGGGCTTAAAAATAACAAAAATCCACATGATTATAGTAATGAAAAAGTCGGCTACCGATGATCACACCAAATCGGTGATCAAAGAAATTGAGGACAAAGGTTTAAAACCAATGCCTCTTTACGGCACCGAACGCACTGTAATTGCCGTAATCGGTGACGAAAGAATTTTGGACCGTCATCATATGGCTTCGAAACCCGGAGTTAGCGATGTAATGCTCGTTTTGCCGCCTTATAAACTTGTAGCACGTGAAACCAAGCACGAAAACACCGTTATAAAAGTGCGTGACGGAATTGAAATAGGGGGCACAAAAGTACAGATAATGGCCGGCCCATGCGCGGTTGAAAACTATGAATTTGTGAGCGGGGCAGCTAAAGCTGTTAAAAAGTCAGGTGTGCGGATTTTAAGAGGCGGTGCTTTTAAGCCGAGAACCGGGCCTTATTCTTTTCAGGGCCTTGGCGAAGAAGGACTTAAGATTTTAAAACAGGTTGGTGAAGAAGAAGATATGGCAATAGTTACCGAGGTTTTAAATACGCGTGATCTTGACCTTGTTGCGGAATATGCTGACATTTTACAAGTTGGTGCAAGAAACATGCAAAACTTCAATCTTCTGGAGGAACTCGGCAAAATTAACAAACCGGTTTTACTTAAACGCGGTATGTCGGCAAAAATAAAAGAATGGCTTTTAGCCGCTGAATATATTATGTCAAACGGAAATCATAATGTTATCTTATGTGAACGAGGGATAAGAACCTTTGAAACCGAAATAAGGTCGACTTTGGCCTTGCAGTCCGTACCTTTAATTAAAGAACTTTCTCATCTACCTGTTATTGTGGATCCTTCACATGCTGCAGGCAAACCATCGATTATTACTCCGATGTGTAAAGCCTCAATCGCTGCCGGTGCCGACGGTTTGATTGTCGAGGTTCACCCGAAACCCGATGAAGCTTTATGTGACGGGCAACAGGCTTTAACTCCCGGGATTTTCAAAAATATGATGGAAGAATTGGAACCGGTTGCTAAAGCGGTGGGTAAAAATCTATAATGAAAATATGAAAAAAATTCAGGTTCACCTAAAAAATAAAGACGATGATTCTTATGAAATCTGTTTTAAAACAGATTATATAAAACGACTCATTGTTGATTTAAAAAAACAAAAATGGGGCGCAAAGTATGCAATAATTTGCGATTCAAAAGTTCGCGGATTATATGGAAACGATATTGTTAAGAAGCTCAAATCCGCGGGGATTGAAGCTGAGATTTTCAGTTTTATGCACGGTGAAAAATATAAAACTTTACGCACTGCGGAACGCTTACTTAGCGCACTTTTTAAGGCGGGATTTTACAGAGATGATGCTGTTATTGCAGTTGGTGGCGGAGTTACCGGTGACCTGGCGGCATTTATTTCTTCAATTTATATGAGAGGTATTCCCCATATACAAATTCCCACAACGCTGCTTTCAATGGTTGACTCTTCTGTCGGAGGAAAAACCGGAGTTGATACAAGCTTTGGAAAAAACCTTGTCGGCACTTTTTATCAGCCAAAAAAAATTTATATAAATACGGAATTTCTAAGAACTCTCCCAAAAAAACAAATGAAAAACGGAATTGCCGAAGTTATTAAATGCGGAGTAATCGCTGATAAAAAAATCCTTAAAATGCTTGAAAAAAAGAATAAGGAAATCATGAATCTAAAACAAAGACCTTTGGAAAAACTAATAGCAAGATGCGTCAGAGTTAAGGCACGCATTGTTGAAATTGATGAAAAAGAAGGCGATGTACGAAGAATCCTGAATTACGGACATACATTCGGTCATGCTATTGAAAAATTATCCAAATTCAAAGTGCAACACGGCGAAGCTGTTGCAATCGGAATGTCAATGATCAACACTATAGCGGTGCAAAAAAAATGGCTGAAACAAAAAAAGGCCGACCGTATAAAAAAAATAATAAAACTATACGGCCTTCCGCATAAGTATCCGGATATGAACTGTAAAAAAATAGTCGAAGCAATGAAGATGGATAAAAAAGTTAAAGACGGTAAAATTTTATATATAGTTCCGTATAAAATCGGACGGGTACTACTTACCGAAAAAATTACCAAACGCGATATAATTAAAGCATGCAAAAAGCACTCATAACTCCTTCAAAAATCAAAAAGGGCGCTAAAGTTGCGATCCCGGGATCCAAAAGCTATACAAACAGAGCGCTTGTTTTAACTGCTTTGGCTGAAGGAAAAAGTGTACTTCGCAATCCCCTTTTCAGTGATGATACAAAATATGCAATTGAAGCTTTGCGTAAACTCGGAGTTCGCATAGAACGCAATGGTGATGACTTAACGATATACGGCAAAGGCGGAAAATTTGAAAAACCCCATGATGTTCTTTTTTTGGGCAATGCAGGTACAGCGGTGCGTTTTTTTACGGCTATGCTTTGTACCACAGGATTCAAAACAAAAATTACGGGAAACAAACGCATGCGCGAAAGGCCTCTTCACGACCTATTAACTTCTTTGCGCGATTTTGGAGCTAAACTCGAAACAGTAAACAAAAACGGTTGTCCTCCGGTAAAAATAAAGGGTAACGGTATAAAGGGCGGCAAAATTGAACTGAGCGGAAAAATCAGCAGTCAATATCTGTCCGCATTATTAATGATCGCACCATACGCTGATTCGGACATTGAAATTCGAATCAAAGACGAACTTGTTTCAAAACCATACATCAACATGACATTGCAAATAATGCAGAACTTCGGGGTGCAAGTCGAATGCGATGGATATTCACGATTTACGATTAAAAGCGGCCAACATTACAAAGCATGCGATTATGAAGTTGAAGGTGATGCTTCATCAGCCTCTTATTTTTATGCTCTTGAAAAATTGCATGGCGTAAAACTTGATATTCAAAATATTAATGAGGATTCTTTGCAAGCAGATATTGGATTTTTGGAATTTATCAAACCGAGTTTGGCGGGTAAACCGAGTCTACCCGGTATACTCGGTCTGAACCATATGCCTGATGCAGCTATGACAGTCGCAATTCTTGCTGCCTTCAAAAAAGGCAAAACCCGGCTGACAAATATTGCAAATCTTCGATACAAAGAAACCGACCGTATCAAAGCTCTTGTTACGGAACTCAATAAAGTCGGATGCAAGGCTGAAGAACTCGAAGACGGTATTGAGATAAACGGGGATCCATCAAAATTAAAAGGTCCCGCACTTATTGAAACCTATGATGATCACCGCATGGCTATGTGTTTTGCGGTATTAGCATCCAAAATCCCCGATATACAAATTCTTGATCCTGATTGTACCTCAAAAACATATCCGAACTTTTTTGGGGATCTGCAAAAAACCGGAATAAAAATAGAAAAAATCAAAATTCCAAACATTTACTTAACGGGAATGAGAGGATCGGGCAAATCATCGATCGGCCGTGAACTGGCAAAAATTCTTAACTTTGAATTTATCGATTCCGATGAAGAAATCGAAAAACAGGAAAAATCTAAAATCGAACAAATTGTCAAAAATAAATCGTGGTTCCATTTTAGAAAAATCGAAAAATATGTAATTCGAAGGCTTGCACGTAAACAAAACACGGTGATTGCAACGGGCGGAGGTGTTATTTTGGATAGAGAGAATGTTTCAGGGCTTCAAAAAAACGGCAAAATCATATTACTAAAAGCTCCGGTTGAAACTCTCGAAAAAAGAATCGCGAACGATTCCAATCGACCTCCCCTAACAAAACAAAAAAATCTTAAAGATGAACTTGCTGAACTTTGGACCAAACGTAAAGAAAAATACACAAAAGCAGCTGATTTTGAATTTGATTCCGCACAGGATTTAAGCTTAAATGAAAAGGCACAGCAAATAATCCAACTTATATGAACGAAGAAATAAAAGAACTTTTAGAAAAAAACAATAAACTGCTCGAGGAACTCTTGAAATATCAGCGAAAAGAACATCATGCTCAAACCCGGCGCTGGGTTTTGCAGACTTTTATTCAATTATTACCTTTTATACTGCTGCTTTTGCTTGGATGGTATGTTTTTAATCTGATTATGGAAAATATCCAGGCTCTTCAGGATAATATTGATGCCTTAAAGCAAGGTTTCAACAATATTATTGATGATGTTACTTTTTGGGATTAAATTTCAGATCTCATAACTTCATTCGTATTATTGAATTAATTGGTACGTTTTTGTTAAATTTGAATGTACGCTCCCCTGCTCCGCCATGTGCAGCCTCAAGGTTTTCGCCTTCTTCATCAAAAATATCTTCGATTTTTGCTTCAAAACTCTCGGTCGGAGTAAAAATCTCAACTTTATCACCTTTTTCAATACGGTTACGAACCTCAACCAAACCTTTGTGATCGCGTACAACTCCAATAAATTTATGAGTTTGTTTTGGTTCGTTCTTTTCATAATGGATATCGTCGTCTGTAAAAGTTCCTTTTAAAAATCCCGTAGAATATCCGCGGTTAGCTGTTTTTAAAAGTTCTGACATTAAATTCGGATCATAGGGCCGTCCGGTAATCATAGCGTCAATTGCGCGTCTGTAAACATTTGTAACAGTTGAAAGATAGTATATGGATTTGCTTCGTCCTTCAACTTTAAACCCGACAACACCGGCGTCTGCAAGTTCACGAAGATACGGAAGTGCACAAATATCACGGGCATTAAATAAATATGTTCCGTTATCATCTTCCTCAATCGGCATAAATTCACCGGGCCTCATTTCTTCTTCCAAATATGCCTTATACTTCCATCTGCAACTTTGCGCACAAATTCCCTGGTTTGCATCACGATGAGTCATGTATTGAGACATAAGGCATCTGCCCGAATAAGCAACACATATAGCACCGTGAACAAAAGCTTCAAGCTCCATTTCGGGTACTTTTTGGTGTATTTCTTTAATTTCATCAAGGCTCAGCTCGCGCGGTAAAACAACACGTTTTGCGCCCAGATTCCGCCAAAATTCAACATCCTTATAATTTACGGAATTCGCCTGAACGGAAATATGAATCTTAGCATCGGGATATTCTTCTTTAATCAAACTAAAAACACCCGGGTCGGCAACAATCAAAGCATCGGGTTTAATCTCACTTAAATACTTAATATGTTGTCTGAATACATCAATTTTGGAATTATGAGGATAAATGTTAATTGTCACATAAACTTTTTTGCCTAACTTATGCGCTTTTTCAATTGATTCTTTCAACTTTTCCTTATCAAAATCATTTACACGGCTTCGCATGCTAAAGCCCGTTAGGCCCATATATACTGTGTCAGCTCCATATTCGAAAGCAAAATTCATTTTTTCCGGAGAGCCTCCGGGAACGATTAATTCCGGTTTTAACATCTAATTGCAGGTTAAATGCGGAGGTAAACTTATCAAAACTATGTTAGAATTGCAACATGAAACAGTTCGACTTTATTGTTATCGGCTCGGGAATATCGGGACTCAACTTCTCACTTGGCGCTTCAAAAAAAGGCAAGGTTTTAATAATAACCAAAAAGAAAATAATCGAAGGAGCAACAAACTACGCACAGGGCGGAATCGCGGCTGTTCTGGATAAGCTCGACAACTTCCAAAAACATATAAACGATACCATGAAAGCCGGCGCTTATCACAACAATAAACGGGCGGTCGAATTTATGGTTAAAAACGCACCAAAAGAAATCCGAAAACTTCAAAATATTGGTGTGAATTTTGACGAAAAGCTTGCCAAAGAAGGCGGACACTCTCATAGACGTATTGCTTTTGTAAAAGACCGAACCGGCCAATCAATCGAAAAAGCTCTAATCAAATCAGTAAGAATAAATCCAAAAATAGAAATATGGGAAGATACCTTCGCAATCGACTTATTAAGTGACCGAAAACAAACCTGCTATGGGGTTCAGATTCTTAAAAAAGGCCATGTGCAAAACATTTACGCTTCAGCTGTAATACTGGCAACAGGCGGGCTCGGCCGGATCTATAAACATACGACAAATCCAAAGATATCAACCGCGGACGGCATTGCAATGGGGGCCAGAGCCGGAACAAAATTGAAAGATCTTGAATTCATACAATTTCATCCAACTACCCTGAACTCACCGAAAAAAAGCAAATTTTTGCTTTCCGAAGCTTTGCGCGGAGAAGGGGCAAAACTGATAAATCATAAAGGTAAAAGATTCGTAGATGAGTTAATGCCGCGCGATATTGTTGCAAGGACCGTTTATAAAGAATCGCTTAAAGGGCCAGTTTATCTTGATATATCCCATAAACGCTCAAAAGAAATCAGCAAAAGATTCCCTTATATTTACAATGAGCTTAAAAAACGTGGATTTGATTTGAGCCGCCAAAGAATACCAATTTCACCTGCGGCGCATTATTCCTGTGGCGGAATTCAAGTGAATTTAAAAGGTGAAACTTCGGTAAAAAATCTTTATGCCTTTGGTGAAGTTGCCTGCACCGGCGTTCACGGAGCAAACCGCCTGGCAAGTAATTCACTTTTGGAAGCTGTTGTTTTTAGTGAACTTATAGGCAAAAATCTCAAAATCAAAAATCTCAAAATCAAAAATCAATTTTCAAAGCCAAAATTTGCAAAAAAATCAAATCATCAATTAATCAAACGAAAAATAAAAAAAATTATGTGGGAAGACGTGGGCATAATACGAAAACCGGACAAACTTAATCGGGCACTTGAAAAACTGGAATCAATAAATTTCACTCCCTCGGCTGAAGTTGCATCACTCGAAACTAAAAATATGTTGCAAACCGCGATTTTGGTAACAAAAGCTGCGATAAAAAGAAAAAACTCACTCGGATGTCACT
>CAYFUK010000027.1:0-17049 GCA_964346325.1 uncultured Candidatus Peribacteria bacterium
TAGTATTAGCGACTTAATCATACCACGGTGTCCTAAATGTCTGTGTATTGTTTATTTATGTATAAATTTTTTCTTGACACAAATAAGTAAATAAGTTATAAATATATCTTAATTTTAATTACTCATATTATGAATTATCTTAAAAAAATCATATCATCAATTGCAGTATTTGCTTTTGCTATAAGCCTAACCGCCAATACCGCAAACGCGGAAAATTCAGTGTTTGCCGTTAATAACGACGGTACATTCGGCATGGGTGTAGAAGTTTTTCGTGAAGTTTGCGAAGTTACCGGCGGCGTTTGGGATGTTGAAAGCGGAAGACATATTTGTCATTGCCGGGAAGGAGAATTTAATTATCCCTACGGATGTCCGGAATATATAGAAGAAGAAAAAGAACCTGAAGATGATTATTGGTATGATCCGGACTATGATGATCCGGACTATGATGATCCGGACTATGATGATGATCGCAGACCCGCTTTTTGGGATCTGGCCGGTCATCCCGATGAATTTTATGTTATGGAACTTTATGATTTGGGAATACTAAGAGGATATCCCGATGGTTCATTCAGGCCCGATCAGCCAGTAACAAGAGCTGAAATGGCAAAGATGGCCATGATGGCCGCAAAAGTTGAACCATTGTCATGTGATGAAGACAGAAACAAATTCTTTGTTGATCTTGATAACTGGCAGGCGCCATGGATTAATGCCGCATACAGAATGGATATAGTTGAAGGGTATTCCGGATATAACAGCGGTGTAAGGATCTTTAAACCCAATAATCTCGTTAACAGGGTAGAAGGTGTAAAACTTGTTCTTGCCGCTTTTGGCCGAAGACCGCTTGATTTTGAAAAAACTTCGTTCACGGATGCCGAGGGTTGGATGATCCCATGGCTTGAAGACGCATTCAGAATAGGATTGATTGATAATTATAATGGCAGATTTTACCCTGCAGATCCGATGACAAGGGGTACTGCATCAAGAGTTATTGTTAAAATGCTACAATATTCCGGAGATATCTAGTTTAATTATTTTAAAAGTTCCTCCCTTTAAGGTAAAATGAGACATGGTAATTAACCTTCAAAGCCATGTCTCTTTTTAAAAAATTCAACTTAAGCTTTATTATTACTTGTTTGATTTTTGCTCAAAGCGCTAATGCCGAATTTGTAACTGATTTTCGCGTTACAACATTAACCGAAAAACAAAGCTATGATCTTGAAGATATGGTTATAGTCACAATGCAGGCTGAAAATCATACTGATCAGGATATTTTTTTAAGTTTCGATTCAGGTTGCCAAATGGGGCTTGAAGTTTTTTTGAATGATCAGATTATATACAGCGAAGAAATGTATCCCAGAAACTGCAGTGATGAACCTACGAGTTTTACGCTTCCAAAAGACAAAAAGGCTGTCTGGACAAGAAATCTTAAAAGTTCTGATGATGGATATCCTTTTAAAGAAAACGGACGTTATAAAATACACGCATATATAATGGATCATGAAAACGAGGAATGGTTTAATCAGTCTACATCTTATGTGAATGTGGTTTTTGGTGAAGAATCTTTATACGCTTTTACCGATATATCCGATCACTGGGCGAAAAATTATATACAAAAATTATATGATCAGGCGATTGTTCAGGGATATGATGATGGAAGTTTTAAGCCGGATTCACCCATTAACAGAGCGGAATTCGTGAAAATGGCATTGGATGCAGCCGATATCCGGTTAAGTGAAACCCATGATGATGAAAATTTTAAATTTGAGGATTTGGATGATTGGCAGATTCCGGGTGTATATGAGGCCTGGAAAATGGATATAGTTCAGGGTTATGATGAAACAACGTTTGCTCCCGCACAGGATATAACCCGGGCGGAAGCTCTAAAAGTGGCATTGCTTGCTTTTGGCGCGGATATACCTGAAAATGCCGATGAGTATGCGTTTGAAGATACCAAAGATCACTGGGCTTCTTCATATATTAATTTTGCGTATTTGAATTATGTGGTAGCCGGACGTGAGGATGGTATGTTTTACCCCGATGATTCTATTACGCGCGCGGAAGCGGCAAAAATTATAAGTAAATTAACCGAATTATAATCGAAAAAAAACCTTTGGAAATAGCGGTTTTTGTTTTGGGAATTGTTTTGATTGCCTTGTTTTTCGGATTTGGTTCTTATTTTAAAGACATGCAGGTGAATGCTGTTGAAAATGATACAATTATTAAACAAAGCACTTCAACCAGGTATGCCGGAGCAATAACCCATGAACAAAATTTACCTGAATTACAAAAAATATACGGCAATATAAAGATTGTTGAATCAAACATTAAACCTTTGGCAACAGCACGCAGCTATAATGAATCGGATTTTGTTGTGGCTTTGATTGAAGGTTCACGAAATGATGATATTTTTGATGAAATTCATAACAACACATTCGAAAGAGTAATAAAGAATTTTGAATTTACCGGAGTTAAATATACGGCTGTGGCAAATCCCGAAGAAATAAAAACAGCATTATATTATTTTGATTTAATGCAAGCGCGTGATGTGGAAGAAAAAGACGGAGTTTATTATTTTAAAGAGGGGAAATCCGATTATGAGGGACCTGTAACATTAACAGGATTCGGAGATGTTATGTTGGGTCGTCATGTGCGCACTTTAATGGATCAAAACGGCTTGGATTATCCGTTTGGAAATATCGGCGATTTAAAAGGGACTGATTTTGTACACGCAAATCTTGAAGGGCCTATTAAAGAATTTGCCGTGCCTACAAGCAAATCAATATCATTTAGATTTAAACCCGATGTAGTATGGCCTCTTAAAGATTCCGGAATAAACATTGTTACTATTGCCAATAATCATGCTTTGGATCAAGGATGGAATGGCCGAGACGACACAAAAAAATTCTTAAATCAAGCCGGAATTCGTCACTTTGGACATCCGAAGAATACTAAAGATGACAATGTCTACATCGGTGAAATTGCTGATAAAAAAGTGGCATTTATAGGATATGATGACACGATTTTTAAGGTTGATGGTAATTCGGCACGCGAATTGATAACGGAGCTGGAAGATGAGGTTGATTTAACGGTGGTTTCTATTCACTGGGGAGCCGAATATAAGCATCAGCCTTTGCAGCGCAAGGTATATCTGGCACATTTGTTTGCTGACAGCGGCGCAGACCTTGTTATTGGACATCATCCTCATGTTGTCCAGACAATGGAGATTTATAATGATGTACCGATATTTTACAGCCTTGGAAACTTTGTATTTGACCAGTATTGGTCACTCGATACTCAGGAAGGCATTGGAATCGGAGCTGAATTTTATGATGACAGGCAGGTTTTATATTTGTACCCTTATAAATTGCCGAACAGTCAGCCTGAATTTATGGTTGGGGATGAGCGTGTGAATTTTTTGGAGAAATTTATTGAATGGGGAGATTACAGTGAAGACATGGCTAAACAAATACGTTCCGGTAAGGTTGAGATTTTGTATGAATAATGGTATAATATACTAATGTAATAATTAAATCATTTTAATATGAAACTTGAATTTTTAGGTGCGGCTAAAGAAGTTACGGGTTCCAAGCATCTTTTACATGTAAACGGCAAAAAGATTCTTTTGGATTGCGGAATGTTCCATGGCAGACGTCAGGAAGCACGTGAAAAAAACGAGGATTTCGGTTTTAATCCGGCTGAAGTTGATGCTGTTATACTTTCTCATGCACATATTGATCATAGCGGATTGCTTCCATTATTGGTAAAACGCGGATTTAAAGGCCCAATTTATTCAACTTTTGCAACAAGAGATTTGTGTCATCACATGCTTCTGGACAGTGCATATATACAAGAACGTGAGGCTGAATATATTAATAAGAAAAAACGTAAAAAAGGAGAAGATACAATTGAGCCGTTATATAAAACGGAAGATGCTCAGCAGGCACTTGGCCAGTTTGTGGGAATGGGTTATGAAAGAACTTTTGCTGTAGAAGATGCGTTGGCAGCATGTTTTTATGATGCCGGACATATTCTCGGGTCATCTGTTGTTCATCTTATCGCTTATGAAAGTGATATAGATAAAAGAACCACAATAGGTTATACGGGAGATCTCGGAAGAAAAGGGATTCCTCTATTGAAAGATCCTCAGTTAATGCCAAAATGTGATTATTATATTACCGAGACAACATATGGTAATCGTCTTCATGAAGCTTTTGATCAGCTCGATAAGCAACTTATTGATATTGTAAATCACACATACGAAAAAGGAGGAAAATTAATAATTCCCGCTTTTTCGGTTGGAAGAACGCAGGAAGTCGTATACAGGCTTAACTCGGCGATAAACAATAAAGACATCCCTGAATTTCCGATATTTGTAGACAGTCCTTTATCAGGTAATGTTACAGAGGTTTTTTCGGCTCATCCGGAATGTTTTGATCGCGAAACTTATCGTGAATTCATCGATAATAGACTGAACCCTTTTGGATTTGGAAGAATAAAATATATAAGTGATGTTGAGGAATCCAAAAAACTTAATACCTATAATAAGCCCTGTATTATTATTTCAGCTTCGGGAATGTGCGAATTCGGAAGGATACTGCATCATTTAAAGAATAATATTGAAGATCCCCGAACAACATTGATGCTTGTCGGATATATGGCCGAACATACACTCGGAAGAAGAATCCAGGAAGAAAGGCCTTCGGTTAATATTTTCGGAGAACCGTATGATTTAAAATGTGATGTTGAAAAAATCAATGCCTTCTCGGCTCATGCCGACCGCAGTGATTTGATTGATTATATGACCCATATTGAAGGAATAAAAAAGGTGTTTCTTGTACATGGCGAAACGGATCAGCTTAATGCCTTTAAAAAAGTTTCAAGTGAAAACGGTTATGATAATGTTGAAATTCCATCGCCCGGAACAGTTGTTAATTTAACTGACAGCAAGCTATAAAATATAGAGAGATTGTATTGAAATTTATACCAAATTAGATATAATGCTTTTTGCACTTTCAGTTTTATTGTTACTTAAATGTGCGGGTATAGTATAGTGGCTATTACGTCGGCCTTCCAAGCCGAATACACGGGTTCGATCCCCGTTACCCGCTCCATTTAGTTTTTCTTAATAATTTGGTATCATACAAGCATGAATATTTTTGAAAAAATCTTTAAGGAATTTAATAAAGCCAAGATTAAATATCTGGTTGTTGGAGGTGTTGCAGTAAATCTTCACGGATATGTCAGATTTACCGGTGATCTTGATCTTTTATTATTTTTAGAAGAGAAAAATTTAGAAAAAGTGGATAAAGTTATGCATAAATTAGGTTATTCGGAACGTTTACCCGTCTCAATCATCTCTTTAAAAAATGAAAAACTGGTTAAGACATGGCTTAAAGATAAAAATATGAGAGCGTTTTCTTTTACTCCTCCCAAAGATAATCCTCTACAGATTGATATAGTGATTGAGGAATCTTTAAAATTTGATAAAATCGTTAAGGACAAAGTAACAAAAAGGATTGATAATGTCTCAATCCCTGTAGTTTCAATTGATCAGTTGATTAAAATGAAAAGGAAAGCAAATAGACAGCAAGATATAACGGATTTGGAAGCATTAATTAAATTAAAGAAATTATGAAGAAAAAAGCCCGAAAAAAACCGAATTTTGATATAAAAATTCTTAAGATTTGGAAGAAAACCAGTACAAAAGGAAAACTTAATTGGCTGGAAAGTGCTTTAAGGTTTGGGAAGCTGAGAAAATTTTAAAAAAGTTCTAACATTGTTGCAGGCTCCGCTCCAAACGGGAAATCGCGATTTTTTCGGCTTCTTACTTTGTCGTAAAAGCGGATTGTTTGACGGGCTGAATCTATTCCCGGATACTGTCGAAATCCCGTACCGGTACGGGATTAGGCGAATTTCAGTTAAAAGATACAAGAATACCCCAATTTTAAACAATTGAGGTATTCTATAGTATTAATTATGGTCTGCCGTCAGGTACATTTGTAGTTTGATCGGGCATTGTCGGTTCTTCGGGAAGAGTAGGTTGTTCCGGTTCAGTTGGGCTTTCAGGTTCAGTTGGAGTTTCAGGTGCGGCAGGAACATTTTCCATTCCTGATTCAACCGCTTCAATTGCTGTTTCGTCGGCTTCGGATGCTTCCAATACATCCGATACTTCACCTGTTTCAGCCGCCTGTGCAACTGCCTGAGTTTCGGATAATGTTTCCTGAGCATCAGTTATGGCCTGTTTAGCTTCTTCCGATTCGGCATTTTCAGAGGCTTCCTCCAGGGATTGTTCCGCATCCGCAAGTGCCTGCTGCGCCTCTGCAAGTGCCTGTTCGTCACCGTTAGCTTCGGCTTCCGCCAAGGCATCCTGTGCTTCTTGCATTGAATCCAAAGCATTTCTTAGTGATTCCCGGGCTTCTTCCGAACCAACTTGATCAATTGCTTCTTCCAGAGCTTGTTGTGCTTCAGTCAATTTTTCAGAAGTCTCTCCGGCTTCTTCAGTTGTTTGATCAGGTGTTGTTTCAACGTCAACCGTTACAGATTCTTCGCCGTTTTCAATAGCTTCTTCCGTTTCCGTGAGCGCTTCGCCAACTTCAGTTTGTTCTTTTTGAGTGGTTTCTATTGCTTCGGATATCGTTTCGGAAGTTTCTTCATCTTCGACTTCTGAAAGAGCTTCTTCAAACGATTCAAGTGATTCGTCCTGAAAATCGCCGATTGCACTTAAAGCTTCCTGTAATTCTTCAGGATTTGTGCTGTCTTCAGCGCTTTCGATTGCATTTTCAGTTGCCTCAACTATCTCCTGTATAAGTTGTGCAATCTCACTTTCGTTTACATCTTCACCGGCCGCATAAGCTGTCTGCAATTCAAACAGAGATGCTCTTGCTGAATCCAGGTGAGATTCATACGGACTTAACTCTGCATCGCCGTTACCAAAAGGGTTAACAAGCGCACCCACAAGAAATAGTAACAACAAGGCAAGAATAGAGAGCCCGAGTTTTTTTCTTTTTTCCATGATTAATTGGGTTAAAGAATAATCAGATTCTGCAGAATTAAAATTGTTCAGCTTTTCTAAAATTTCCCGATCTTTTTGCTCGCTTAATTTATGTTTAGGTAAGTTTTTAAAATATTCTTCAATATTTTTATTCATAATAGATTTTATTATATAGTGATTTAAATTGTTTTATAGCGCGGCTTAAACCTGTTCTTACCGCATTTTCTTTCTTTTTGAGAGTTTCGGCGATTTCTTTTGTTGTAAACTCATTTATATATTTTAAAACAATAATTTCACTTTCTTTTTTATCCATCAATGACAATATTTTTTTTACTTTTTCCAATTCCATTTTTTTATCGATTTTTCCATTAATATTTTCGGAAGCTGAATCATTTATATTCTCTTTTAGAGGTAAATTATTTTTATTATCGCGCCAGTGATTTACCAGGTGGTTGTGCGCTATTGTAAAAATCCAGTTTTTAAAAGATCCTTTTCCCGAATTAAATTGTTTATAGTTTTCATATGCTTTTAAAACAATATCCATCAAAATATCTTCGGCCAGCTCCTTATCAAAATTCAAACGATACATCAAATAATTAAAGAGCTTATCTTTATTGTTTTGATAATGATTAATGAAACTATCATGAGTTTTATTCATAAGCTTATTTAAAAAACTAATAGTTTGTTCATACATTAATACACAAAAATTTAAAAACTATTACAAAAAAATTATTTGTTTAAAATTCTTGACACCATTTTTCTGGCACTCTATAATAGCGAGTGCTAAAAACTTGATGAATTTAACTTTTTATTTATGTCTAAACAATTAATTAAAAATGTCCTTGTTTCAGGTATTTCCGGTGGTTTAATCGCTTTGCTCATAACCGCAATATCACTTAATTATTATAATTCGGGTCAGACTCGGAATATTGAAACCGATAATAATACAAATCTTTCCGATTTATTGGATTCAAAGGATTATATTACTCAGCAGGATCTGGTAATAAATACTGTTGAAGAAGCCTCTCCGGCTGTTGTATCTATTGTTATTACAAAAGATGTACCTGTTTTAGAGCAGTATTATGAAGAATCGGGCAGTCCTTTTGACGGATTGTTTTTTGATCAGCCGGGTATAAACTTCAGGATTCCGCGATACAGAGAAAGCGGGGAAACCGAAGAGAAAGAAATTGGAGGAGGGTCGGGATTTTTGGTTAGTGGCGATGGATATATTGTTACAAATAAACACGTTATTGTTGAAGAAGAAGTAAATTACACCGTTTTTACCCTTGATGGGGAAGAGCACGATGCCAAAGTTATTGCAAAAGACACATTGAATGATCTGGCGATTTTAAAAATAGAAGGTGAAGATTTCCCTTATCTGAATTTTGGGGATTCGGAAAACCTGAAATCAGGCCAATCCGTTATTGCCATAGGCAATCCACTGCTTGAATTTAATAATTCCGTTTCTGTGGGAGTTATATCCGGACTTTCTCGAAATATTACCGCAGGTTCAAGGTTCATTGGTAAAACCGAATATATTGAAGACGTGATTCAGACCGATGCCGCAATTAATCCGGGTAACTCGGGAGGACCTCTTTTAAATATTGAGGGCGAAGTTATCGGAGTAAATGTGGCAATCGCAAACGGTCAAAATATCGGTTTCGCCATTCCCGCGAATACAATTAAAAGCGCGGTTGAATCCGTAAAAGAAAAAGGCGAAATCGTAAGGCCTTATCTCGGAGTCAGATATATCCATATTACCGAATCTTTAAAGGAGAAAAATGATCTGCCTTTTGGTTACGGTGTTTTGGTAATAAAAGGAGAAACAATGGAGGATTTGGCGGTGATCCCGGGATCACCGGCTGATAAAGCAGGACTTGAAGAAAATGATATTATACTTGAAATTGACGGTGAAAAGCTTGAAGGGGGCAAATCTCTTGCTAAAATTATAGCTTCAAAGAACATAGGAGATGAAGTGGAACTTAAAATTATGCATGACGGCGAAGAACAAACAACATTGGCAACACTGGAAAAACGGGAACGGTAAAATTTAATATATATTTTTTATTTATCCTTTAACCAAAGTAATCATGAATGAAAAAAAAGATATTCAGGTTAGAAAAGGTCATGGTCATCATCCGGTTTCGGTCTGGGATGCAATGAACAGATTATTTGACGATTCCTGGCATCCTTTCGGGTCATTTTTTGAAGAACCGGGGTTAAAAAAGCTTAATGAGCATGCTCTTGATGTTTCTGAAACCGACAAAGCAATTAAAGTTACGATAGATGTTCCGGGATACAACGCGAATGATATAAACGTTGAAATTGATGATAACAATGTATTGAATATTTCGGGTGAAACAAATGAAGAAAAAGAAGAAAAAAATGAAAAATTCTATAGAAAAGAAAGATCATCAGGACATTTTTCAAGGTCAATCGCTTTGCCGAACTACATTGATGCCAATGAGGCAACATGCAAAGCAAAAAACGGCTCTCTTGAAATAGTTGTACCTAAAACGGAAGAGTCGGGGAAAAAATCAATAAATATCGATGTGGAGTAAAAAGATTTAAGGGGAGTGTTTCTAAATGCAGAGCACTCCCATAATAAACTTGAAATTAAAATTTTTATTGATACTATGCCCGTATGGAAAAAACTCATACATCAAAAATTTATATAAGCAGATCTAAATTCATAAACAATTATAAGTTTATAAGAAGAGTTGTTGGCAAAAATGTCAGAATTTCATCTGTAATAAAAGGGGATGCTTACGGGCATGGTATTAGGCAATTAGTACCCCTTGCAGAAAGCCAGGGTGTTGATCATTTTGCTGTTTTTTCGGCCTATGAAGCAAAACGTATTTTGAAAGTCAGTAAAAAGAAAACTCAAATAATGATTATGGGTATGATAGAAAATCGTCAATTGGAATGGGCTGTAAAAAATGATATTGAGTTTTTTGTTTTTGAATTTAACAGATTGCAATCCGCACTTAGAGCCGCAAAAAAACTCAATAAACCTGCAAGAATTCATGTTGAAGTTGAAACGGGACTAAACAGAACAGGCTTTGAAAATAAAGATCTTATAAAAGTGATTGATTTTATTAAACAAAATAAAAATCATTTTATTGTTGAAGGTTTATGCACGCATTACGCCGGAGCTGAAAGCATAAGCAATCACTACAGAATCAAGAATCAAATCACAAGATATAACGCAATTCACAGATTGTTCGTTAATGAAGGTATTGAGCCGAATTATCGCCACACAGCCTGCTCGGCTGCTGCAATAAGTTATAAAAGAACACGAATGGATATGGTACGAATCGGTATTATACAGTTTGGATTATGGCCCAGTGATGAAACCTATATAAGCTATTTAAGTAATCACAAGCGAAAAAACAATCCTCTAGAGCCTATTTTGACATGGAAGTCAAAAATTATGAGCACAAAGAATATCAAAGCGGGTGAATTTATTAGTTACGGTGACACTTTTTTAGCCAATGAAGATATGAAAACAGCAATTGTTCCTGTTGGTTACGCCAACGGATACAGCCGTTCTTTAAGCAATACGGGTACTGTTTTAATTAAAGGAATGCGTGCAAAAGTGATAGGAAACGTTAATATGAACGCTTTGATTGTTGATATAACACACAGTCCGGAAGCGAAAAAAGGTGATGAAGTTGTATTAATAGGTAAGCAGGGCGATGACGAAATAAATTTTACTTCATTTAGAGATTACAGTAATACCCTGAATTATGAGCTTTTAACAAGGCTCCCGCGAAGCATACCGCGGATTGTTGTTGATTGATCCGGCAAAAGGTCATGAAATTTGATAACTTTAAATCTCTGAAATCATAACAATTGTTATTAAATTATAAAACTTTTTTTTGTTATATTACTTTGCTATAATTTTTAGGTGATTTAACAAATATTTTATATGGCTGAAGTAAAGTATTACAGAAACGAAATTGTAAGATCGGGAATAGGCATGGGGAGCGCACTTGCCATGATTCTCAGCTGGAGCGTGAACAGTTCAATTTTATGGGCGATTATTCACGGCTTTTTAAGTTGGTTTTACGTTTTATATTACGCTTTATTTAAAATGTAATGGATATATTCAGTTTTGCAGGTTGGGCAGCATGGGTCATTCTTTTGATTGTTATGCTTGGTAAGCCTTTATCCATATTATTTAAGGGATTATTTATTAAAATTTTACCTTATCGAAAGTGGCTCGGAATTTCGCTGAGTTTACTTGTCATAATTCATTTAATTATTTTTGCTTCAAGAAGGGATTATGATTTTTCTT
The DNA here is from genome assembly GCA_964346325.1 of uncultured Candidatus Peribacteria bacterium. Lineage (GTDB taxonomy): Bacteria > Patescibacteriota > Gracilibacteria > UBA1369 > PNNO01 > JAUVDZ01. Next base: position 11,292 of record CAYFUK010000027.1, read on the forward strand.
TTTTTACAGATCCCAATTACTGGGATTTTACAGGCTTGTTGGGATGGGGGCTTTTGGCATTTGTTTTAATGATACCTTTATTTATAACTTCGAATAGGCTTTCAATACGGATTTTGGGAAAAAACTGGAAAAGATTACAGAGGCTGGCTTATTTGTTTTTTATAGCAGTAGGTATACATATATATCTTGCGGGTAACAGCTGGAGTTATACGTTATTGCCGATCGGTTTATGGATTCTTTTGTATATGATAGGCTTAATAAAAAGAAGAAAAGAAAATACTTAATGTGATTTACGCACTTCAATCTCATGATTATGTCCGTGACTATGAAATGGCAGGAATAAAAGCAAAAACATAATTCCCGCGCAGATAAGCAATGCTATTAATTGCATTATTGATTGCGAAATTTCAGTTTATTATATATAGAAATTAAAAAAATCTGCTATAATCATCTGGCTATGGAAGATTTTCGCACAATTCTGATATTAATGGTTGTTGTATGGGTAATGGGTAGGATCTTCAGAAGCCTCAATTTACCCGTACTTTTCGGTGAGCTTGTTGGAGGCGTGATAGTGGGGCCGATTGCGCTTGGGCTGGTTTCGCCCGACAGTCACACGATAAAACTTTTAGCGGAATTGGGAGTGTTCTTTTTAATGCTTCATTCCGGGCTCGAAACAGATCCAAAAGAACTTATGAGATCTTCCAAAAAATCAGTACTAATAGCTGTTTTAGGCATATTACTGCCGTTTTTTGGCGGCTTTTATGTTTCAGCCGCGTTTGGGCGCTCTTTTGAGGAATCTTTGTTTATAGCCATGGGACTGTCAATTACCGCGATTGCAATTTCCGCCAGGATTTTCAAAGATAACAATATTACCAAAACAGAAACAGCTCATATAACTTTGGGAGCAGCATTAATTGACGATATATTCGCTTTGATAATGTTTTCCGTTGTTCTGAATATTGTTGAAACAGGCAGTGTTGAGTTTTTGCCTATTTTATTTATGGTTCTGAAAGTATCGATCTTTTTTGGAATTGTTATTATCGGCGGATTTAAAATTCAGAAATATATTGGAAAATTTTTGAGTAATAAGGGTTTTACATTTGCACTTATAGTAGCATTAACACTAGGGCTTATTGCGGAAACTATAGGTCTGCACATGATAATCGGAGCCTTTTTGGCGGGGCTGTTTATTCGTGAAGAAGTTGTTGATCCCAAAGTATTCAATAAAATCGAAGACAGAATATACGGTTTAAGTTACAGCTTTTTGGGGCCTATATTTTTTGCAAGTCTTGCTTTTCATCTGGATTTTACGGCGTTTATAGAGGCTCCGTGGTTTTTGGCGGCAATTTTGCTTGTTGCATTTTTAGGCAAAGTCGGAGGGTCGGTACTTGGAGCATATTTACAAAAAATCAACTTACGCTCATCACTTATTATAGGCCTTGCCATGAACAACAGAGGAGCGGTTGAACTTATAATCGCATCAATTGGAATTAAAATGGGTATTATTGGCGCGGATGTATTTTCAATTCTGGTACTTATGGCTTTTGTAACCACTTTGTTCTCGGTGTTTACAATCAGACCTTTGGCAAAAAAATTATAGTTATTGCCTTTCCATTACCAAAAAATCGAAATTTATATCATTTTGGTTGCCTTCACCGAGTTTGGTTGTTTTTGAAAAATGTTCGGGAACTTTAGGGTAAAATGCGTCACAATCAAAAACTTCATTAACTCTTGTTAAGTAAATTCCGGTTAGATCATCTCGGTGAATGGTATGTTGATAAACAGATGCGCCTCCGATTATATAGATTGTTTCAATTTTATCATCGACGGAATCGATAGCGTCATCAACATTGTCAAAAACTTCCGCCCCCTCGGGCTTAAAATCGGGATTTCGGCTTAAAACAACATTGGCGCGATTTTTAAGGGGTCTGTGTTTTACGGGAATCGACTGCCATGTAGTTCTGCCCATAATTACCATGTTTTTTTTATCGGGATTTTTTGTGTCAGTTGTTATTTCCTGAAAAAATTTTATATCTTCCGGTAAATGCCACGGAAGTACACCTTTTTTTCCGATCCCGTGCCGATCGTCGGCCGCAACTACATGATATATTTTGTGCTTCATACTGCGATTTTAAATTTAATAAACGGTTCGTGGGTATAATTTAAGAGTTCGAAATCATCGATTGCGATTTCATCAAAAGGTTTTTTAGCGACTTTAAGCTGCGGAAGAGGGTGAGGTTTTCTGGTGATTTGTTCTTTAAGTCCTTCAACATGATTTTTATAAATGTGTGCATCTCCCAGGGTGTGAGTGAAAATTCCCGGCTCAAGATTGCATTCCTGTGCGACCATAATCATTAATGCCGCATAACTCGCAATATTATAAGGAACACCAAGCGCAATATCGGCACTACGTTGATACAACTGGCAATCCAGCCTGCCGTTTACAACATAAAACTGAAAAAAAGCATGACATGGCGGTAAAGCCATTCTTGGCAGATCAGCCGGATTCCAGGCACTTACAATAATTCTTCGTGAGGTTGGATTATTTTTGATCATATCAAGTGCCTGCGCTATTTGATCAACATGAGTAACAGTGCATTTGTCTGTTTTCGGATCATGTATGTGTCTTTCCCATTTTCGCCATTGGTAGCCGTAGATTGGCCCCAGCTCACCGTTTTCATCAGCCCATTCATTCCAGATTTTTGTATGCGGAAGCAGCCCCTCATTGATATTTGTTGCACCTTTTAAGAACCATAAAAGTTCTCTTATAATATTTTTTATACTTACTTTTTTGGTTGTAACAAGCGGAAATCCTTCCCGGAGATCATATTTTGTCTGAGTTCCGAAAACCGACAAAATACCTGTTCCGGTACGATCAGGTTTGTCTTCGCCGTTTTCAAGAACGAATTTTACCAGCTCAAGATATTGCTTCATAAGATTGGGTTAGGCGAATTTATTATATATGAAATTTTCTCTTCACAAAAATTTTTTACCTGCTATACTCAAGGTGAGTGCGCACTCACCAAAAAATAATATTCGTAAAAATGCGAAGAGGAATAGCAACAATGACGCTTGATACGGGTAAATGCCCCAAATGGCTGTTCGAAAGAATGGTTAAGCTCGGCCGTGAAATGATGCAGGTTTTAATTGCAGAATTTGGGCCTGATGAATTTATTCGTCGCATATCCGATCCTGTTTGGTTTCAGTCACTTGGCACTGTTTTGGCTTTTGACTGGAATGCAAGTGGCCTTACCACAATTCTTACCGCTGCATTAAAAGAGGCAATTCGCGGAATGGAGCGTGATTTTGGTATTTTTATTTGTGGCGGTAAAGGTAAAACCTCACTTAAAACTCCCGATCAGATTGCCAATTGGGGAGCATGGCTGAGTCTGCCCGACCGGCATGTCAATAACCTTGTCTATAATTCAAAAATGAGTGCAAAGGTTGATACAGCCTTAATTCAGGATAGCTTTGACATTTATCATCATGCTTTTTTCTTTTCAAAAAACGGTGCATGGGCTGTTATTCAGCAGGGCATGAATAAAGTTGAAAAATCAGCACGTAGATACCACTGGTCATCAGACAGCGCAACCGATTTAATTGTTGAACCTCATAAAGGAATTGTCTCCGATCCGTGGCATACAAAAACTTTAAATATGACTTCTCGTCAATCTGAAGGCAACAAGCAATTGACAGTCGACATTGTTTCAACCGGCAAATATTACAATTTAATGAAAGATATACAGGTTTTAAGAAGACACTCGTCACATTTATCACAAATGGTGTCTATGAATGTTAATAAAGATCAGTTAACACTTCTTAATCTGGAGCCGCGCGAGTTTAAAACTCATCCTGTAATGGCTGAAAATTTTTCAAAAAGTAAATACCTGGACAAAATTTTATGGCAGATTTGTGATCGTCAGCCCAAATCTTACGAATCTTTGCTGGCAATGCCCGGAGTCGGCCCAAAAACAATACGTGCACTTTCACTTGTTTCCGAAGTTATATACGGTTCTCCGGCTTCGTATAAAGACCCTGCACGTTACAGCTTTGCACATGGCGGCAAAGATGCCACGCCTTATCCTGTTAATCGTCGCAGAATGGACAACTCTATTGAATTTCTTAAAAAAGCTGTGGAAAAAACCGGGTTCAGTTATACTGAAAAACGAAAAGCAATTAACCGTCTTAATAAACATGGACAAATACACTGAATTTTCTCAAAAAATAGCAAAAAAAGGCGCAGATACATTAATGAAAGATTTTAAAAAGTTCGATCCTTCAACTCGCGGTACTCCAAAAGAAATCAAAACCCGCTATGATGAAATTGTTGATAAAATGCTTATAAAAGAGATTGAACGCGAGTTTCCGTATCATTCTCTGCTAACCGAAGAATCCGGATGGATTAAAAAAGATAAAGATTTTCTTTGGATAATCGATCCTTTGGATGGTACAGGCAACTATATGAACGGCAATCCCTTTTTTGCAATTTCAATTGCTTTATGGATAAAGGGCCGACCACATTGCGGGGTAATCGAAGCTCCTGCAATTGGCGAAACTTTTGTGGCGCAAAAAAATGCCGGAGCTTACTTTTATAAAAACGGACGCAAACAAAAAACCGCTTTAAGCAAAACTTCGGAAATCAAAAAAGCTTACCTTACTTTTTGTGAAGGTGGATCTAAACAAAAAAAACGCGTTCTTAACTATTTAAATCAATATTACGATAAAGCCAAGGACATGCGAAAACTGGGCTCGGCGGCTCTTGAATGTGCATGGGTCGGAATGGGCCGCGCAGATGCTTATATAACTCCTGAAATTTCATTATGGGATATAGCCGCGGGGATGCTGTTTGTAAAAGAAGCGGGCGGCCGAACAATAAATTTTAAACTCGAGCCTCTAACATCGGTCGGTCTGCTTGAAAATTGGGATTCAATAAATCTTGTAGCAGCCAATAAATCGCTCAAATTAAATAAAATTAAATACTGATATGAAGCCGGAAAAGTCTATACAAATCACAGACGTTTATTTGGCATCTTCAAAAAAAGGTAAAGCTTTGCCTGAATATGCCGGAGTGGCAGCCGGGTTTCCTTCTCCTGCCGATGATTTTTTGGAAGAAAAATTGGATCTTAATGAAAAGCTTATTAAACACCCTGCAGCAACTTTTTTTGTTCGGGTATCAGGCAATTCAATGATAAAGGCGGGTATTCATTCCGGGGATATGCTGATTGTTGATCGCTCTCTTGATGCAAAATCCGGAAGCGTTGTTGTTGCCGTTATTGACGGTGAGTTTACGGTTAAGCGCATCAGCTTTAAAGGTGAGCGGCTTTATTTAATGCCGGAAAATTCTCGTTTTAAACCGATTGAAATTAAGCCTGAATCAAATTTTCAGGTTTGGGGCATTGTTACGAATGTAATTCATAAAGTATGACTTTTGCGCTTGTGGACTGCAACAATTTTTATGTTTCAGTTGAGCGGGTTTTTAATCCAAAACTCGAGGGCAAGCCTGTGGTTGTTCTTTCGAATAATGACGGTGTGATTATTGCGCGTTCAAACGAGGCAAAAGCGCTTGGTATTAAAATGGCGACACCGGTTTTTAAAGTCGGGGATATTATTCAAAAATATGATGTTAAGGTTTTTTCTTCGAATTATGTTTTATACGGTGATATGTCTGATCGTGTAATTACGATTTTATACGAGTCGGCTCCCGAAGTTGAAATATATTCAATTGATGAAGCTTTTTTGAAACTTGATGGAATTCAGC
>CAYFUK010000028.1:0-15295 GCA_964346325.1 uncultured Candidatus Peribacteria bacterium
ACTTGATGGAATTCAGCAAAATTTTGAAACATTCGGACATGACATACGCGACAAAGTTAAAAAGTGGACGGGAATTCCGATTTCAGTAGGAATAGCCGATACAAAAACACTTGCTAAAGTAGTCAATGAACTTGCCAAAAAAAGTCAACATTACAATGGAGTTCTTGATATATCGGGGCTTTCCGATAACGAGGTGGACAAATATTTAAAGCAAATGGACATAAGCGATGTCTGGGGAGTCGGCCGCCGCCTTTCACCCATGCTTAGAATTCATGGGATAAAGACAGCGCGTGATCTTAAATATGCGGATGACCGATGGATTCGAAAATGTATCAATGTGCCGGGCTTAAAAACAGTTCATGAACTGCGCGGTATACCCTGTATAGAACTGGAGCGAAACCCGGCACCAAAAAAATCAATTGCCAGCACACGATCATTTGGCAGACCTGTAACAACTTTAACGGAACTTAAACAGGCGGTTGCAATGTATTGCACCATGGCTGCGGAAAAACTCAGAGAGGGCCGGCAGCTTTCGGCGGCGATTCAGGTTTTTATACATACCAACAGACACAGACAGGATCAAGCTCAGTATGCCAATTCAGCCGTGGGCATGTTTAGTCAGCCTACTTCATATACCCCAACAATTATTAAAACAGCGCATTCTCTTCTTAAAAAAATTTATAGGCCCGGATATAAATATAAAAAAGCGGGAATTATTCTTACAAAACTTATGCCAAAACATCAAATCCAGCTTGATCTTTTTAAAGAGTATAAAAATAAGTCACGCAATGATCATATAATGCAAACCATAGATAAAATTAATTTAAAACACGGACGTAACACATTAAATCCGGCAGCACTTGGAATTAAAAAACCATGGAAAATGCAGCAATCAGCGAAATCAAAAAGATTCACAACAAACTGGCATGAGGTTATTGTTATTTGACAAATTTATTTAAAAATGTAACAATTCGCTCCTTTAAAAAATTTTAAATGGATAGGTTTGAGAGAGCGGCATATTTGTCTGTAAAAAAAGCACTAAGAAGAGCGGATAAAAATTCGGATTATAATAAAACGGATATAGCAAAGTCGGAAGCTGTTTTGGCAGAAGAGGATTCGATTATTAAAACAGCCAAAAGCAATAACAGAATTGATATGGGTGAAGAAGAAGCTTTTTCTTCAGAATTCAGAAAAAAGGTCGTGGATATGATGGAGCCGGGAATAACACTGGAACCCGGCCTTGAAAGATTTTATATACCTGAAATGGACAGCGAAAAAAAAGAAAAAGTATGCTTAAAACCACGTGATAAGTTTGAAATTGCATCTGAAACAGATTTTGATGAAGTCTACAACAGTGCGGGTGATGTTTTTGTTTCAAAATCCGAATTTAAAGAAAGAGCTTTGCAACTTATTGATCAACTTTATAAAAAACACCCCCAATTATTTGACCCCGAAACGGGACTCCCGTTAACGCCTGTACATCCGGTCATTATAAAAAAGAATACTCAAAAAACAAGAGGCACAATACAATCGGAATATAGAGCTGAATTGGAAAAATTATCCGAGCATTTAAAAAAGATTTACGCTGAACAAAAAAACGGAAATTTTTTACATATATTGCCTCAAATATTTCTTAAAATAAAAGCTTCGGATGCGTTAGATGCGATGGTGCGTAATCGTATATGTTTATATATGCCCAAATTATATCACGGATATTCTTTAAAAATGGCAGGGCAACATACTGCAAATGTCATGGGAGATGATTTTGAATTATGTGATCCGTTAACCGGTTTAAGTGCTTTGATTCAGAATTTTAATAGTTATTTTATTAATCAGCCGATTATTTATAAATTGGCTTTTCATAAGTATCAGACAGCTGACAGTTGCTTTTGTGTGCAAATAGCGGATTGCGATTCCGGTTTAAGTACCGCGGAAACTGAAATTGCAAGAAAAAATATTACTTCGGGACTTATTTTTGATCCTGAATAAAAAAAAGGGCGGTTTAAAGCCCCTCCCAAGGCATCTGCGTATATTTATTTAGCAGCATCCGCCACCTTTTTTATCACCGTCTAACATGATTGGATTGGTTAAGAGTATGTTTATTGTATATAAAAATATAGCAGAAATAAGCCGGAATTGCAATTTTAATTAAATCAAAAATGCAGCCAGCATATAAATAATAAAGGCTGTAGTAAACGCGGAAAGTTTAACATTTAAATAATCAGCGGAACTCTTTTTTTGAACAAAAATAATATAAAAAACAAATGCCAGATATATTCCGATCAATACGGCTATCCAGGCATAAGCATTTAAATATAAAGAGTCCGGCCTAAAACTTACGGTAAGATTTCGTAATATTAAGCCGCCGATTATCAAACTAACAAGGTGAACAAACTGATCGATTAAAAAAGGAATCGTATAAAATCTGGAATTATATGAAGCTTTTATTTTTATTGAATCGGTTATAAAATGAACAATTGCTACTCCGGCAATAACCGCCCAGGTTTGCCAGAATTTCAAATACGGCATTAAAAAAACAATTGCCAATAAAATAAAAATAGCAATGTGAATCAAGTTTCCGAATATTGATTTATATTTATATTGAACCAGTTTTTTTGGCTGAAAAGTAAAATCCGCTAGTAGATGTGCAACAATTAAATATGTAATAGGCATGATTAAGTAAGGCTAAGTCTTTAGGAGAGTTCTTCGTTACGCATGTTTTCTTTTATACGACTAATAAATTCACTACTTATCTGTTCCGCGAGTTTGGGATTGTTATTTATTAAAGTATAAAAGTCATCTTTTTTAAGAATAAATAATTCCGATTCAGTTAGTGTTTTAGCGCTTGCGATTCTTTCAGCTTCGTTAACAAGCGCCATTTCTCCAAAAAAAGATCCATCGGATAGTGTTGCAAGGACAGTTTGATCGTAAGGTTTATCATCCTCTCCTCTGTAAATTCTTATTTGTCCTTTTTTGATTATATACATTGCATCGCCATCATCTCCTTCTTTAAATATTATTCTGTTGGCGGGATAGTATTCCAAAGTTATTCTTTTGGTTAAAAGCTGAATTGATTCTTCGGTTAAATCACGGAATAGGGGAATCTGTTTTATTATTGATACTATGGGATTTACATCGTTCATAATTGTTTTTTATTAAAGATAAAGCAAATCTTTAAAATCATAAATATTAAACACGTAGATTTCACTGTTTTCAATGCATTTTGCAATATGCTTTCGGGGATTTTTGTCAAAAAGTGCCATTTCGCCGAAAAAATTATCAGGATAATGCTTTTGTGTTTGCATAAGATTCCCGTCATTATCTTTTGTGAACATTTCTATCATTCCTGATTTTATTATATAAAAATGCTTGCTTTCATCGCCAATATTATAAATATGGCAATTTTCAGGATAGCCTACAAGTACCGCTTTCTTTGAAGCATCTTTGAGATCATCTTCATCTGCTTCACTAATCGCCGGTATATTATTCAGGATTTTAAAAAGATAGGAATTCATGTTTATGTTTTGATTTTTATATTACGTATATTATAGCATAAATTAGCGAAAAAGCAAATCTTCAACCGGTTTATTCAACTTTTTCCCGGGCTGAAACAAGTTCTTCCGAAGTAAAATCCAAAAATGTATGAGTCCATACGGCTACGGAAAAAACATGTACCACGGCTGCAAGGTAAGAAGCAAACAGAACAAAAATCACACTTAAAAAACCTAAGATAACAAGACCGTATTCGGGCAGGGAAACAGATGCATAGTAGGCAAGGCCGGTGATAATCACGGCGGGAATAATTATTATCAAAACCATTTGTATTAATATTCGTATCGCTATTATTAACATTAGAATAACCAGCATGAAAGTTTGCTGAACATTCAGAATAACCAATGTGCAGCTTTTAACTATTCCGCTTGTTACACCGGTTTCATCGATCACTATATAATATTCGGCAAATGTAAATAATATATGCAGAATAAGTGCCACTACAAAAAAAATGATTATTACGGGAAGTAAATTCTGAAAAACATTGGGTCCGAGATTCCTTAAAATAAATGCGGCTTCGGTGGTTATTGAAATAAAACTGAAAGTCTTCATTAACAACGAAAATTCAAATAAAGGTAAAAAACGCAACACACCGTATCTTAAACCATCTCCCAGAGTAACATTCTGTCCGTTTCTTCTTCTTGCAATAACCTGAATCATTGACGCATCAAGCAATACGGGCAAAAGCAGGAATATAATCAATATTATTATTCCTATAATAATAAGCGGGATACTTATACTGAAATTGCTTTGTATAAAGTTTAAAATTGTTGTTAAAAGCTCATATAAAAAGCTGGTTGGCGCATCATCAAAAAGGGGGGATGATTTAAACGCGAGAATTTGGTAGATAACATAAAGAATACCGACAAATGTCGTTAAAAGAGCCGGTATAAAACCATACCAGATTATCAATTTTTTATTACTCTGGGTAAATTGCCACGCTTCGTATATGCGCTCTTTGTATTTCACTTCAACAAGTTTAATTCTTTCCTGTCTATTTTAAAACCTTCTGAATTAAAATCAAGCCGCCCGCTATAAACGGTTTTCCTTTTTCTTTGACACACTTACGAAAAGAATTTATAGTAAACAAGAAGTGCCTAAAGCTCATATTATGGCTAAAAAACATGATGTAACAAGAACAATAACCTACAATGGTCTGGTATGGCTGAATATTGAAGGTCCAACTGAAAAAACAACCAAAACTTTAAGCAAAAAATATAAATTTCATCATCTGGATCTTGAAGACTGTTTGTCAAAAATTCAGCGACCGAAAATTGATGATTATGAAAAATATTTATTTATTGTGCTTCATTTTCCCTACTATGATAAAGCCACCGATAGTATTTTACAGGATGAAATCGATGTTTTTGTCGGCCATAAATACGTGATCACTTTAAGCCCCGGCAATAAAGAATTGCATAAACTTTTCGATAAAGTTAAAAGAAGCAAAAAACTTAAAGAAAAGTATATGGGATCGGCATCGGGTTATCTTCTTTACCAAATAATAGATTCAATGTTTGGTGCGTGTTTTCCTCTGATTGACAATCTTTCCGCTGAAATTGACGAACTTGAAAGTGGTGTTTTCGAGCTTGAAAAGCCTCGTGACATGTTAAAAGAAATATTGTCTACCAAGAAAGATATTATTAATTTCAGAAGAATAATTATTCCGCAAAGAGCATTAATTGCACAGCTTGAACATAAAAACAAAAAGTTCCTACCTGAAAATCTTGATGTTTATTTTGACGATGTAGTGGATAAAGTTGAAAAGACTTATAATAATTTGGAAACTTTATGGGATATCATTACCTCACTTCATGAAACGAATGAATCAATTCTTTCTCACAACACAAATAATATCATTAAGATTTTGACGATTTTCAGTGTTATAATGCTGCCTTTAACCTTTGTTACGGGACTTTATGGAATGAATGTGGTTGGATTACCTGTTGCCGAGCATCGTCTTGCGTTTTTCGTGATTTCCGGTTTTCTGGTTCTGATTGTTTTGGTAATGCTGCTATTTTTTAAATATAAAAAGTGGATTTAAGATTTTTTTCGTTTCTTTTTTTCGCTTTTTTGTTTTTGCGCTTCTTTTTGCAATAAAAATAATTTTTTTTGTTGAAGTTTAGATACGGCATCCTGCATGTCCGTTATTAAATCAGAAAGTTCCTTTATTTTTATTTTACGTTCCTTTTTAATAAAATAAATTAGTTTCCCGCTTATCTTTTGCATCAATCTGTAAGAAATATTCGGATGTGCGGGCTTGTTATCCCTCGAATTTTTATTTTGTAATTCAGCACGTATATGTGTTTTTTGTGTTGAATCAATTGCCGGTTCTTCTTTTGGAATCGGTTTCCAGTACATTATTTTACTTTTAAAATTAAACGCATGCTTTGGCCTTCCAGCCACGCAACCCGCTCGATTACGGGAGCGAAATATTCCTCATAAATTCCCCGGTTTTCGGGAGCTTTTAAGTTGAATGTAAAATGTCCGATTTGCCCCGGTTTTACCTTGGATTCCTTTAAATAGCCCATTCTTGATGATTTGGTAAAGCTGCTTATACGATCGCGGGGCTTCTGGGTACCGAGAGAAATTCTGTTTTTGCCGAAATTTTTCCACGTTATGTTTCCCGTGTTTTTTAACTTAGCCGTTACAATAATTTTTTCACCGGCCTTTAATAAAGTTTTCGGAGCATTCAGATCAATAAATTCAAAATCAAAATAAGGCTTTTCTACAAAAGTGGGGATATTAAAAGATTCTTCGGGAATTTCTTTACCGTTAAATATGGGCTTTAAAGGTATATAAAAGAAACCTCCTTTATATTTACTTTTTATTTTAACCGTGAAAGTGCCTGTTTCTCCTGGTGCGACACTTTGTTCTTTTAATTTTGAAGTTGATAAATTAAAGGCATCCTTGATTAAATCATTTTTTACTGATGTGATTCGTGTATTTTTATTCCATATTTCAGTACCTGTATTTTTTAATTTAAATACATACTGTATCGTTTTTTCCGGTTTCAGCTTTATTTCATCAAGAGTTGCTATGTATTTAAAATCCCATTTGTTTGGTTTTTGATTATTTTCAATATTGTCATAGTCGAAATTTCCGTTCAGCTGTGATACGTGTCTTTTTATTATCGGCATATACTTAACAATATTTTTACCGGGACACGATGTGGACATTACTGAGTTGTGTCCGATAATATTAGGCAGTTTATCACCGCGGAAATAAGATTCACCCATAGGATCAAGTCCGTGTAGCTTGGTTTTTTCCGATATCAAAAGTTCAAGCGCGCTCAGTACATTTTTATTTAATTTATCATCATTGTAATTGCCCAGAACAGCTATTCCTATGGATCCTTTATTTCCGGGTCCCGCATGAGCTCCCACAACTCCCTCGCCCCCATATCTCCCTTCATATACATTTCCGTTCTGATCGATTATGTAGTTATAACCTATATCTCCCCATCCTTTGCCTATTGTGTGGTAATAATATATATCACGTATTGCCTTAACGGGGTTGTCCAAATCTTTAACCGTGCCCGTATGATGAATTATTATTTTTTGCATTTTTTCAGGATACTCCAGAGGCCAGGTCAGTTTTCTTCCTTGATCATCGGTTTTAATTATTTTATTTAATTTGAGTTCGTTTGCGAATCTTATGTGAAAGTCGGAAGGAAGGTTAACAAGTATTGCTTCGGGATTTTCATCGTTATAAAGGCGCAGCTGCTCATTCGCCCCCCACAGATTTCTGGAAATATAATTAATTCCTTTATTATTTAATGATGCACCGGACAATTTACTTCCCGGTTTATATATGGCCGAAGAAAGCACTTTCGGAATCAGCGGCTTGTCATTGGCATTTATATAAGTAAATTTAACGTTTTTAAATTCCGGTGAAACACTTTTATCCTCAGAATTCAATATGAGTTTATACTGAAAAGATTCCGCAGGATTTGTATTCACAATCGCATCAACCGGATATGACTTGTTGTCTTCATGAACTCCGTTTGACTCATACGCTACCTGATTCCATTCACTCCATTCGATTCCGTCAAAAAAACGAATGTGCATTTTGATATTTGTACCCTTCGGTGTTTTTTGATCCCATTCAAGTGCAATAGAGCTAAAAGTAAAATCAGCTATCTCAACATCAGAAAGATAGGTGTAACTGTTATCTTTATATAAAGCTTTTGCACCGCTTAAATCAGCTGAAAGGTGCTTTTCCAATGTTAAATCCAGATCATTTGTAACATAACCGAAAAGTTCATAATCCTCGGAATTAAGCTGTGTCCCCGCTATTACAAGTGTTAACCCGAATAATAAAACAGCGGCCTTTAAATATGTGATTTTCTTCATTTTTTTATTTTTATTTTCCCTTTATTCTAGCACAAAAAGCAGTTTTGTTCAATCCGCGTAAATAATTAAAAGTTGACACCTAATCGAATTATACGTACACTAGTTTTGCAATTTTCTAGATAGGGCATTCCCCTTTATTAACATAAGCTTTTTATAAAAAGCGGCCATGATATACAATCTAAAATATAAGAAGCAAAATCAGCTTGGTAAGCTTCTACTTGAAAAAGAAGGTGAAATTATTATAAATAAAGATAATTTTCAGCTAAAAGGCAAAGGAGCTGCCGATATCGGCGAAACAATCAATTTTGCCGACATGAAAGACTGGCGCGTGCGTGATGAGTACGTTACTTTCACCACAATTTCACGAGATAAATATACATTAAGCGGTTTTGGCAATCTTTATAAAGATTTCTTACATGATTTTGTTAAAGCCAGAAATAATTTTTTGCTTAAAGCGCTTTTTATGACCGATGGTGAATACGTAGCCGAATTTGAAGGAGATTACGAGATATTCAGTAAATACGAAAAAAGCCTTAGTAAAGGCCATGCAAAGCTTGTTCTTTACGAACGCAGTATAGTTATAATGCCTTATGAGCGCGATGCATTCAGCATTTCACTTAATTTTCTTAAAAGATTCGATGTTGATGAAGAATTTTATGAGATAAATTTGATTCTCGAACAGGGATTTATAATCCATTTTAAGAATTTGGGTACGGCCTTCGAGGAATTCAAAATGAAAGTTGAAGAAGTTCAGCAGAATATGTATCAGGATACTGTTGATCGTCTTAAAGATATTTTGTTGGAATTCGATTCAGCAACTTTGATTAAACTGGGTTATGAAATGAAGCGGGGTAAAGCTGTTAATATCAAAAAAATCGGAAAAATCAATCCCGACCTTGTAGAGAGCATGAAAAAAATTATTCTTCATGATGATATGTCCGAAAAGCATTATAAATATTTTGAAAATATAGCTGACCCGGATCATATATATATGGGAATAAGCCCCGAGCCTCCGAAACATCAACCCAAAGGGGGACAAACCGAGTTTTCAACATGGTTTTTTACGGGCATACCCGATAAAAATATAGTGGTTGCCGTAATAACCAACGGAGGTTACAGGGGTGCTTATTTTTTCAGGATAATTATGGAAAAAGGCGATCCAAAAGAGAAAGTTGAAGAAAAATTGCTTGAAGTTAATCAGGCGCTTTTAAAGCTTAAATTTGTTACCACGCCTTTTTATAAAGATAAACGTGAACTCCGCAGATCGGTTTACAGATTTGCATTGCGAAAATTACCATATTTAAGGTTACTGAGACGTTCATATGTCGGCCGCCTCACACCTTTTAATGAAGTTGAATGGGATAAAAGAATCGAGGATATTTTTGCGAAGGCGGAACTGAAATAAATTTTTACAATACCCACTTTGTGGTGTAGAATTACACACTGATATATTCCTAATTTTATTTATATGGCTGAAGTAAATTTTACCGATGATAACTTCGGGGAAGAAGTTAAAAAAGCCGATGGGGTTGTTCTGGTTGACTTTTTTGCTACGTGGTGCGGTCCTTGTAAAATGATGGCTCCGGTTATCGAAGAACTTGCAGAAGAATATAAAGATAAAGTCAAAATCGGCAAGCTTGATGTTGATGAAAATAATAAAGCTGCTTCTGAATACGGTGTTCAAAGTATTCCAACCCTTATTCTGTTTAAAGACGGAGAAGAAGCTGACAGAATGATTGGATTTCAATCCAAAGAAGTTCTGAAAGAGAAGATTGATAATGCTTTATCTTAATTAAATAACCAATTCTATTTATGGCTAATGTTGTTGAATTAAAACAGCGGTTTTTACAAGGTAATAAGCTGCAACTTATTATCCCCGCAATAATAGTTTTAATTGTGTTTATTATTATTATGGACGGATTTGTCAGTGTTCCCGCGGGTCATGTGGGGGTGATTTTTGATCAGGGCAGGGGCGTTTTGGAAGAAGAGCTTGATGAAGGATTGCATTTAAAAATACCTTTTTGGCAACAGGCTACTGTTATGGATGCGAAAACTCAGGAATACACCATGAGTACGGTTGAGGGTGAAGGTGTTAAACTTAACGATGACAGTATTGAAAGTCGCTCAAATGACGGGCAGGTTATATGGGTTGACTCAACAATTCTGTATCATATTGATAAAAAGGAAGCCGATAATATTAAGCGAAGTTTGGGAACAAAAGAGGAATATAATACAAAAATCGTACGGCCCCGCGCACGTGAAGTGATTCGTCAGATTATTGCGCAATATAATGCACTGGATTTGGTTTCGGAAAAGCGTTCCGAGATAGTAGCTGTCATGAATGAAAATTTAAAAGAGGCTTATGGAAAGCATGATATTATTCTGGAAGAGGTTGTTTTGAGAAATGTTACTTATTCAAACGACTTTGCGGATGCGGTTGAGCAAAAAGAAGTTGCAAGACAAAAAATCAAGACAGCCGAATATCAAAAGGAGCAGGCAACTCAGCTTAAAGAAAAAAGAATAATCGACGCCGAAGGCGAGGCTGAATCAATCAGGTTGAAAGGTGATGCGCTTCGAAATAATCCGGAGGTCGTGCAGTTGGAATTTATTAATAAGCTGGGGCCGAATGTGGAATGGGGAATTTTACCGAATTCCGCGACTCCTCTATTTAACGTGCCTGGCTTTTAAATTTTAAAAGCATCACAAAGTATAGAACAGTAGATAAAACAGTTAGTGCCGCACTGTAACTGAATGCTATTTGCGGATTAAAATATTCCCACAAAAATCCAACAATTATACTTGCGGGCAAAGCGCTTATTCCCAGAATAAAATTGTGTATACCAACTGCGGTTGCACTGTAACTCTGGTCCACGTTTTCTGTAATAAAAGCTTTTGAAACACCTACGTTAAATGCAAAAAACAGGCCGTATAAAATAAATGCTATCCATATAAATACCGAAGGAACATTGAATATTAATAGAACGGTAGCGCTCAAGAAGAAAAAGTTTCCTATGATTATTGTCGGAATTTTACCTATTTTGTCAGATAAGTTGCCCGCATATAATGCAAATGCCGCGTAAGTAATGGTGTATATCAAATATACAATGGGAATTAAAGCCAATTGTAAGCCAAGATCTTCCGCCCTGAGGATAAAGAAAGCGTAACTCATGTTTCCAATTGCAAATAAAAAAGTTGGTATCAAAAAGAATTTATAGTGTTTCGGCAGATGTACTATTTCTTTAAATTTAATGGTTTTTTCGGTTCTTTTTTCAAGAGTTTTATCTTTTTTTATTTTAAAGATAGCCATTGAAAAAGAAATCAGGCCCGGAATGAAAGCTATCAGGAATAAAGGTCTTAAAGTATCCGGTACAAAGTAAAGAATTATGGAAAGCGTCACTACACCGGTTACGGCACCCATTGTGTCCATCATTCTCTGCCATCCGAACGCGCCCCCTATATGTTTTGCATCTGCTGATGCATATAAAAGCGCGTCTCTTGGCGGATCTCTGAATCCTTTGCCGCTTCTTTCAAAAATTCTTACTATTAATACATAAAGCCATCCTGTTGCAAAGAAATAAAGCGGCTTAAGAAAGGCGGGCAAGCCATAACCGAGAACAATGAATATTTTTCGTTTTTTAAGTTTATCCGACAAATAGCCGGAAACCACTTTGGTTAAATTCGAAAAGCTTTCCGCCACACCTTCGATTATACCGATAAAAGCTTTATTAATACCCAGTGATTCATAGAAAACAGGCAGGATTGGCATTAGCATTTCACTGGAAAAATCAGTAAAAAAACTTACGATCCCAAACCAAAACACATTTTTTTGTTTTTTTTCTTTTTCTGAGCTCATATATTAATTATAGCGCAAAATTGTTAAAATGTCTTGCCAAATTGCGGGTATTCTGGTAAATTTATTGTACAAATACTTATGCCTGTCTTTTTTTGAGCCCTTTGCGACTCTTGGGAGGATAGGACTATACTTTTCTAACGTAAAAAGCACTATGAAACGCGCTCAGAAAAAGACAATTATCACAAAACATTCTCAGCATGATAAAGATACCGGCTCTCCGCAGGTACAAGTTGCCATTCTTACTGAAAGAATAAAAGAAGTGCAGGATCATTTAACAACACATCCGAAAGATAATCATTCAAGAAGAGGATTGCTGGGCATGGTAGGTAAAAGAAGAAAGCTCCTTAATTATTTAAGGCTTAATAATAAAGACGACTACGAGGCACTGATAACCAAATTGAAATTACGTAAATAATATATATCTCTATTGGTTTGTTGATGCTTAAGTTACAGGTTCCAGGGTTATATTTATATAATTTTGAAACTTGTTCCTTAAGCCGATTATTCCATAGAGACCTAAAAAATTAACCAAATTTTTCTATGGAATCCAAAGATTTTTCGATGGATCTGGGCGGCAGAAAATTTACCATTAAAACCGGTGAATTAGCTCTACAGGCCGGGGGATCGGCAATGGTGTCCCTTGGGGATACCAAAATTTTAGCAGCTGCAACAATGGGTGAAGTACGCGAAGGAATTGGCTTTTTTCCTCTGCAATGTGAATACGTTGAAAAGTTTTATGCAGCAGGTAAAATCAGCGGCAGCCGATTTATTAAAAGGGGAGGACGACCGAGCGAAAATGCTGTGCTTAACAGCCGATTGATTGATCGACCTATTCGCCCTTTATTCCCTAAAGGAACAACCAATGATACACAGGTGATTTGTACGGTTATGTCAGCCGATATGGAGGTTACACCCGGTCCTCTTGCAATTACAGCAGCTTCGTGCGCTATTGCAATCAGCGGAATGCCTTTTGACGGGCCCTGCGCCGGTGTTAAAGTAGGTTTGATTGATGGCGAATTGCTTTTAAATCCAACATATGAACAAGTAGAAAAAGGAGATTTGGATCTGGTTGTTGCAGGCACCGAGGACGCAATAACCATGGTGGAAGCGGGTGCCAATGAGGTTGATGATGAAACCATGGTAAAAGCGCTGGATTTTGCACATAAACATATTAAAGAATTATGCCGGTTACAAAATAAATTCGCTGAAGAATTTTCAAAAGAAGAGAAAATTGAACCGACAATAAGTAAACCTGATGAAGAAGCGGTTAATGCGGCTAAAGAGTTTGTAACCGAGGATATGCTTAATACTGTAAAAGGTCCCAATAAAAAAGCGGTAAATAAAGCAAAAAAAGAACTTACCGAAAAAATGCTGGAAAATTTTGAAAAAGAAATGGAAGAAGATAAATTGCATGAACGGGATTTAAAAGAAGCTTTAGACGATATGATTGAAAAGAATATGCGTAAAAATATACTTGAAAAAGAAGAAAGAATTGATGGAAGAAAAATTGATGAAGTCAGAAAAATCAAATGCAAACTGGATTTGTTACCTCGTGCTCATGGATCGGCACTTTTTCAAAGAGGTGAAACCCAGGCTTTAACCGTAACCACACTTGGTGGTCCGGGTGATGCACTGGTTGTTGATACAATGGAAATGGATACTGAAAAAAGATATATGCATTTTTATAACTTCCCGCCCTTTTCGGTTGGAGAGACAAGGCCGTTAAGAGGTCCGGGCAGACGTGAAATCGGTCACGGCGCACTTGCCGAGAGAGCACTTGTGCCTGTTTTACCCGAAGAAAAAGACTTTCCTTATACAATGGTATTGGAATCAGAGATTCTAACTTGTAACGGTTCAAGCTCAATGGCATCTGTTTGTGGATCGTCGCTTTCTTTAATGGCATGCGGTGTGCCTATTAAGAGTCATGTTTCCGCAATTGCAATGGGCCTTGTTACAGATGGTAATGAAAATTATAAAATATTAAGTGATATTCAGGGCATGGAGGATTTTGCCGGAGATATGGACTTTAAAGTTGCGGGCACTACAAAAGGTATTACAGCATTACAAATGGATATAAAAATCAAGGGTTTGTCTCTTGATTTAATGCGGGAAGCTTTGGAAAGAGCCCAAGGTGCCAGAATGGAAGTTATGAATGCAATGAGCGAAACAATTTCAGCTCCGAGAAGTGAAATGTCAAAATATGCACCGTTAATAATGTCTATGGAAATCGATCCTGAAAAAATACGCGATGTAATCGGTAAAGGCGGTGAAACTATTCAGGGAATCACAAAAGAGTGGGATGTTAATATTGATATTGATGATAATGGAGTTGTTACAATTACAGCACCGGACCAGGCAAGGGGAGAAGGCGCCTTAAAAGAAATTAAAAAGATTACGTACGAACCTGAGCCGGGAGATGTATTTGAGGATGCCAAAGTGGTTAAAATAATGGATTTCGGTGCTTTTGTTGAGTTTGTGCCGGGTAAAGAAGGCCTTGTTCATATTTCCCAGCTCTCTGATAAAAGAGTTGATAAAGTTGAAGACGTAGTAAAAGAAGGTGATAAAGTAAAAGTTAAATTAATGGAGGTTGATTCTCAGGGAAGATACAATTTGTCTATGAAAGCGGCCAAAAATAGTGAGAAAAAGGATTAAAATCCACCTTGATACCAGTCATTGTTATCAACAATCACATCTCCGACGAATACGGTAAAGTGGAGATGTGATCCCGTTGCTATTCCCGTAGAGCCCATTAAAGCGATAAGGTCGCCTTTATTAACACGGTCGCCTTTTTGAACTTTTAGCTCGCTGCAATGAAGATACATTGTAAAAATATTTTGCCCGTGGTCAAGAATTATTGTATTCCCGTAGGACATTGTTTCTTCAGCCAGAGTTACAGTGCCCGAGTTTGACGCGTTGATCGGCGTACCTTCAACATTGGCATAATCAATGCCGAAATGGGAGCCTGCAAAGCTTCCGTTGATATATAATTTATCTCCAAAGCCAAGTGTTTTTACGCCTTCGGAGGGTACAATAAATTCACCTTTCCATAGTTTTTCGGGATTTGGGTTGGCTTTTGCATTATTTATTAATTGCCATGTGTTATTGATTTTATCGGAAGCAAAAAGTTCATTTTTTGTGGGTTCAAGATAAAAAGATTCAACAGGGACCTTTCGTTCCGTAACATTAACGGGATAATCGTGATTGGTATCCGAAACGATTTTAAGATTTTTTATGCCGGGATCGGTTAATCTGTGAACACCTGCAAAAGCTTTATAATAAGGTTTTGTTTCAGGCCCGATAAAATTTTTCGGAACCAGGGCCCTTTTTATTACTGTTTCAGCTTCATCGAAATTTATCGGACGATCGGGCTTCATTGTCCCATCGGGATATCCGCGGAAATATCCTGCGCCGGCAGCCTGATAAATATAATTGTAATGCCATTCTGATTCTTTAACGTCGGGAAACTCAGGTAGATCCGTGATAATTTGCCCGGGATTCAGGGCTTCAACTAAAATTTTAGCGATTTGTGCTCTGG
>CAYFUK010000029.1:0-1295 GCA_964346325.1 uncultured Candidatus Peribacteria bacterium
ATTGGCCAATATGGTAAAAAATAAACTTTAATATTTTTTGAAAAGTTGCTAGCTGGCGGGAAATAATGCTAGCAACCGGTAGGAAGGAAAAGGAAGGTTACAGGGGGGGAGTCCAGAACGGTTGGTTCATTTCGGACGACAGGTCGTTGTACACGACCTGTCCGTCTTCGGTCTCGGCCGTCACGGACACGAGGTCCAGACGGCTCCAGCGCCCTTTTTGTCAACCCTTATTTTTTATTTAAGTTTTATCCATAAAAACCCTGCTTCCAACCGACTTATCCTGCCCCTGGTATTTGCCCTTATATGGATTTTCAGCTGTCTGGTCCATTTTTGCAAAAACCAGCTGGCAAATTCTGCGCCCTTTTTGCAATTTTATCGGTAATGAATTCGCATTGTATAATTCCAAAGTAATTCTGCCTTCAAAACCGGGATCAACCCATCCCGCATTTTGAATAAACAAACCTATTCGGCCTATTGAACTACGCCCTTCAACAAAAGCGGTTAGATCATCCGGCAGTTTAACATACTCGGCTATTGTAGCCAGTAAAAAACTGTGAGGAGGAATGGTTATACCGTCACTTTCAATTTCGCGGTATTTAATTTCACTGTCGAGCGTGAGAATATCCATATGAGTATCCTCTATCAACAAATAGTGATCACCAAGGCGGCAATCGATTGAAGCCGGCTGAATTGACTCGTGGGTAATCGGATCAACAACAAGTGACCCGTCGGAAAGCATTTTCCTTAGTGTTTTGTCGGATAGAATCATTATTCCGAATCCGGGTTAGGTTCTTTAAGCTCCATTTCTGCGCCGCAGCATTTTAACCGGCCGCCTCCGATTTCGACAATTTTCACTTTATTGCCGCAGATTTCGCATTTATAGATTTGATCTAGTTCAATCATTATTTAAATATTAAGAGTTATTTTCCTCGATTCGCTTGAAACATCCTGCATGAGCGGATGATTTTCAAACCTACTATAAACAAACCAATCTAAATTTAATATATTGGAATTTTCATCCACAGTAAATTCTCCATTCATCAGATCCCAATTATCCGCAGAAAGTTGAAAAGAATTTGTAGTTGATCCAAAACACACGTTTTCTTTTGCAATTAATGGATCAGCGTTTACAAAACAAATCATGTACTGTTTAAACTCATAATCAGAACATCCCGGACCATCCCAGGTAAATGAGATTTCATCTTCAAAATCGAATTCCGTATCAGCAGCAGGATCAATTAATGATAATTCCGTTTCGCAGTTTTCATTTGCTAAAGTTATTGATTTTGTTTCAG
>CAYFUK010000029.1:1395-15153 GCA_964346325.1 uncultured Candidatus Peribacteria bacterium
TTTGTTTCAGTTGAATTTAAATATATTGGTTCAATTTCATCAGCTATATCTTCTTCAGTAAAATCGGACCCTTCTTTCATTAAAATCCCATAATCTTCAAAAGCATATCCACCAAAAGTCTCCCATCGCACACTAATATTATTGTCATTACCATGGAGTCTTACGTCTTGCACCCGATCTCTTCCGAAAACCGCATTTGTTGCTGCTTTATCATAAACAGACAACCCCAGTTCATCAATTATCAAGGTTCTGAATAAAATTTCAAAAGCTGAGCCTCGCGTCATGTCATCAGCAGGATTAAATTTAGTACCCAGCTCGGGTATTAAATTGTGTTCATATCCTACGCGTACATAAGGCGCATACCACTGCGAAGTTGCGACATCTTCATAAGGTATGAATCCAACATCCCGAGGTATTGCATAGTCTTGTGATTCCAATATTAATTTTAAAACTTCAGCTCTTATTATTGTTTGAGCTGGTTTAAAATTTCCATCTGCATATCCCTGAACCCATCCTTGTTCTTTTGCGTAACAAACATAAGGGGCATACCAATCATCTATAACATCGTTAAAACAATTATTGTAAATTAATGAATCGGGAGTAATGCCATTACCTTCAACCAGAATTTTTGTTAATTCTGCACGATTTATATTGTGTAAAACTCTTATTGTTCCATCAGGATATCCATTAATGATACCTTGATCGGTCAAATACAAAATAGCATCTTCATTAGAAGAAACAGTGTCTGAAAAAGGATTTTCTAATGCAAATACCGAAGTAAAATCAAACATAAAAACCATGCCTGAAAGCAAAATGCAAGTAAGGATTTTTTTCATTATAAGTTAGGTTAATTTTTTACCGGCGTGAATAATTACCCGTTAATTCCGTTTGTTCTATTATATGCCCCTGCATGGCATATTCAAGTGCTTCTTTGTCGGCGTCCATGTCTAAATCGAGTTCGGTGTCCAAAGCGTATAATTTAAAAAAGTATTTGTGAGACCCCGATGGAGGGCATGGTCCGCCGTAACCTTTTGACCCGAAACTTGTCATACCTTCAACTCCCGCGGGTTTGTTCCCTTCGTCAATTCCCGTTGTCGAAACGGGCATATTCCATACGGTCCAGTGAACCCATGTTCCCGAAGGCGCATCCGGATCGTCAGCGATTAAAGCAAGTGCTTGGGCCCGCTCAGGTACGTTTTCAAATTTTAAAGGGGGATTGATGTCTTCTCCGTCGCATGTATATTTCGACGGAATTTGTCCCCGGTTTTCGAATGCTGAAGAAGTAATTTTCATATTTGAGAGGTTAGTTGTATAGGCGGTCAGCAATTCATGAGTAAAGGTGATAAATTAATAAATTATGATGGTTCGTAAGATGGCGCGCCGGAAAAGAATCCAGATCAATCGATTCATTACTCATTTTTTGTATTGCATCCCATTTTTCTTTGCCTTTGGTTAAAACCAGCAGCTTTTCGCTTTGCATAATAAGCGGCATTGTCATTGTTAAACGGTCTTTTATATCATGTTTGTCGGTTTTGGTATGCATAACCGGGCGGTCTTTTTTATTTATAGCGGGAGAGTTCGGAAAGATTGAAGCAAAATGCCCGTCAGTGCCGATTCCCAGAACACATAGATTCAAAGGCCCGTCTAAATATTCGTGTAATTTATCTTCATAATCTTTTATACAATCCGGGATGGACAAACTTGTATCAAAAGAATGCAGATGAGCTTTGGGCAAGGCATCGGCAATTAATTTATAGTTTGATTTGGGGTCGCCGGCCGGAACATATCTTTCATCAACCATAAAAAACCGGACTTTTTTAAAATCGTAACGTTCGCGTTTGCTTAAAGCTTTATAGATTGGACCCGGTGTCGAACCGCCGCTTAACGCCGTTTTTGCATCCTCAAAATTACTGCTTTTTTCAATGTAATCGGCTCCCGCAACAATGAATTCTTCGTTATTTGTAAAGATTTTGAGTTCCATAGATAGTTGTTTGTAACGTACCCGGTACTTCGAAGTACTCTAATGTATATCAAACCATTCGCATCCATCCATCTCTGTTAATTTCTTCTGTGATTCGGGCCCTTTGCTTCCGGGTTTATATTTTTCTACCTTTACCTTATTTTTCTTTGCAAATTTAACAATCGAATCAATAAGCTCCCATGTTGCAATCACCTCCGGAAAACTTAAAAAGAATTTTTTTCGGCCGTCTATCGCGTCTAAAAGTAAATTGCCGTGTTCGGGCATACAGGAGTCACCTTCGCATGAGATTGTGTCCGAAGTTGTAATGTCCTGGTACGAAGCTTCCAGTCCGCGTTTATTAACAAGTTTAATATTAAGCTTTTCATTCGGATAAAATTCTATAATAACTCTGTTGGGAGGTTCTTCAGCAGGCTGAAACGCGTGTTTTTTAAGTTCTATTACAATATATGTATGATGTTCATGCAGTCTTTTACCCGAACGAATGTAAATCGGGACTTTATACCAGCTTTGGCGGTCTATAAACAATCTTAATGCGGCGAATGTATCCGTCCTTGAATGCTTTGGAACATCTTCAAGATCTTTGTAACCTTCATATTGTCCCAAAACCATATTCTTTTTTGATTTGTTGAATTTGACCGCCGAAAGAATACTGTATTTTTCACGGTGCAGGCTTTTATCGGTGCTCGTAACCGGAATCGACATTGTAATTAAAGCCAGAACCTGCAACAAATGCGATTGAATCATATCTTTTAAAGTTCCGACTCTTTCAAAATACCCTACACGGTCTTTTACTCCCACGGTTTCGAATGCTGTAATCTGAATATTTGCAACTTCGGCCCCTTTCATTATCAAATTAAGAATTCTGTTTGTTTCACGAAGCGTTAAAATGCTCTGCACAACCGATTTACCGAGATAATGATCCAATAGATACACCTGATCTTCTTTAAAATAATTAGAAACAGTATGAAACAAATCACCGGCAGAAGAAGCATCGTCTCCAAAAGGTTTTTCTAAAATCAGTCTGATATTTTCGTTGTCGGATTTACGGGTTTCTCCGAGATTATTTATAATGGGCTTGAAAACCACGGGCGGAACAGCAAAGTAACATAAGTTTGTAAGTTTTTTCCCGTCAGTGATTTTATCCAGATGCTTTTTGTATTTTATAAAATCTTTCTTTTTGTCATAATTTCCTGAAATATAATGAAAATGGCTAAGCAAAGCGCTTAATACTTTTTTGTTAACTTTTCCGTCATAATATTTGTTTATGCTTTTTTCAACTGAATTTCTGAACTCTTTTTCAGACATATCAGACCTTGCGTAACCCACAACATAAAAGTCGGCCGGAAGCATTTGTTTTAACTTAAGCTCATATAAAGTCGGATATATCTTCATTTCAGCAAGATTACCGGAAGCTCCGAATATGGTTAATATAAAGGGTTTCTCAATTTTTGTAGACATAGACATTCGGTTAGTTGTCAACTTGCCACTCAGTGTGGAATTTTCCTGTTTTGTCGACTCTTTCATATTTATGTGCACCAAAATTATCTCTTAAGCCCTGGATAAGATTGGCGGGCAGGTTTTCAGCGGTAATCGAATCAAAATATGTAACGGAAGAGGCCAGTCCGGCAATCGGGATGCCCGCTGAAATTCCAATTGAAACAATGGTTCTGAGTGAATTGATGGTATCGTTCAAATCAATTTTTTCAAATAGATGAATATCGTTTTTTTCATTAAAGATTTCAGTAATCTCTTTTAGAATTTTTGCCCTTATTATGCAGCCGCCCTGCCATATCCTCGAGATTTCACTTAAATTTATTTCCCAGTTATTTTTTTCAGCTCCCGTTTTAATTAAATGATATCCCTGGGCGAAACAAATAATCATTCCGGCATACAGGGCTTCTTCCAAAACACTCACAAAAATATTTTTTTCAAAATCTCTGTCGGCTTTCTGTTTTTTAAATTTTCCCGAAAGCTCCTGCCGCAAATCTTTATAGCTCGAAATAACCCGCGCAAATACAGCCTCTGTAATTGCAGGAAGAGCCGTACCGTTATCAAGTGCGTCAATCGATGTCCATTTACCTGTTCCTTTCTGCTCCGCTTTGTCCAAAATATAATCAATCAAATAACCGTTGTTAAATTCATCTTTTCTATTAAGAACTTCCGCGGCTGTTCCGAATAAAAACGATTCCAGTCGTCCTTTATTATATTCTTTAAAAATCTCCGCAATTTCAGGCGGCTCCAATTTATAAATATTCTTGAGCAGATCATAAGCCTCGGCCATTAATTGCATAATCCCGTATTCAATACCGTTATGAACCATCTTAACGTAATGGCCCGCGGCATTATCTCCCACATAAGTAACACACGGCCCTCCGTTAAAATCACGCGCTGCAATTGCTTCAAAAATTTCACGTATGTTTTTCCAGGATTCTTTTGTCCCCCCGGGCATTAAGCTGGGCCCGTTTAAAGCACCTTCTTCACCTCCGCTTACTCCGCATCCGACAAAATGAATCCCGTCTCCCCGCAAATCTTCAAATCTTCGTATTGTTTTTTCAAAATTTGAATTTCCGCAGTCTATTATTATATCTTCTTTATCAAGCAATGGTTTTAGGCTTTCGATAACCGAATCAACCGCGGGCCCGGCTTTAATCATCAAAATCACTTTCCGCGGTCGCTCCAATGAATCTATCATATCTTTTAAATCTTCGAATCCTTCAAAATCTTTACCGCCATAATTATCAACAGCTTTTTGCATTACCTCTGTTGTACGGTTATATACCGAAATTTTAAAGCCTTTATCAGCTATATTCCGTGCAATGTTCGTCCCCATTACACCAAGGCCTATAAGCCCTATTTCAGATTTCATAAATTAACATTTAAGAATCTTTTTAACTTTTTGAGTTATGCTTTTTGAATCTATTCCCGCTTCTTCGTAAAGTTCCATTGGTTTTCCCGAAAGCTGGTATTCGGTTACAGCCAAAGATTCGTATTTTGAAGGGCATAATCCTTTCAATGAAATTTCGCGTGCCAGCCCCGCACTCAGCCCGTTATATGGATTGTGATCTTCTATTGTCAGTACTTTACCCGTTTTTTTAATCGATTCAAAAACAGTATCATTAAAATCTTTTATTGTTGAGCATGCTATAACTTCCGCCGATATACCTTCTTCTTTCAGATTTTCCCATGCTTTAACCGCCTCGCCCACACATGCGCCCGCGGCCGCGATTGTTAAATCGTTTCCTTCTCTGACCGGATCGCATTTACCGTATTCATACTTATAATTTTTGTCATAAAAAGGTTCGCCGTTTTCTTTTGCAAGCGGATTGAATTTGTGACGTCCCATTCTCACATAAAAATTACCGTACTTGCCCGCGATGTATCTTATTATTCTGTCGGTCTGATTTGGGTCGGCCGGTTCTATAACCCTTGTATTTAAATGTCCTTCCATTATGCCTTTATCATCAAGTACCTGGTGCGTAGGCCCGTCTTCTCCAACCGATAGGCCGCAATGAGTTGCGACCATTTTAACATTTGTATAATTTATGTCATTTACTCTGTTTTGGTCTTTTGCCCGGCTTGTTAAAAACGCACCAAAAGTCGATACAAAAGGAATATGATTCATTAAACTCAGACCCCCCGCCATTGAAACCATATTTTGCTCGGCAATACCAACTTCAATATGTCTTTCAGGATACTCTTTCGCAACAGCCTGCGTTTTCACGCTGCCCCGCAAATCCGCTGTTGCGGCGATTATTTTGTCATTTCTTTTTACAAGTTCCAAAAGCGCTTTGCCATAGGCGCTGCGGCAATCCGTTTTTTCGTCGACAGGGTAGACATTTGGTTCTCCTTTGTCTACTTCAACATCTGATAGATATTCCGGGTAATCGGATTCGTTTGGATCCCATTTAACATTCGGCAAAAAATCCCGAATCATATTTTTTTGATCTTCGGAAACAACCAATCCTTCAAGAATTTCATCACATTCCTCCGGTTTAGGGGCTTTACCGTGCCAGGTGGCTTTATGATGTCTGCCGTCGTCTTCCATAAAAGGCACCCCTTTACCCATAATCGTGTTCCCGACTATAACTTTCGGTTTACCGTTTTTTTCTTGAGCTTTACTTATTGCATTCCACATTTGATCATAATCATGTCCGTCCACTTCAATAACATCCCATCCGCCCGCTTTAAAAACAGCCGGTATATCAATCGGCATAACTTCTTCAAGACTGTCGGTAAGCTGAACTTCATTGTAATCGACAAAAACAACAAGGTTATCGAGTTCGTATTTTCGTGCAAATAAAATCATTTCATGAACCTGGCCTTCCTGAGCCTCGCCGTCTCCCATTACGCAATAAGCGGTCCTTCCCGTTTTATTGTGTTTTTCGCTCCATGCTTTACCGGCAGCAACAGATACTCCTATGCCAAGCGGCCCGGTTCCATAATCAATTCCCCGTACGTGTCTGGTAATGTGCCCTTCAAAAATTGAACCGATTTTTCTGAAAGTTTCAATAACTTCGTCTTTCGGAATTATTTTAAGTTCAGCCAAAACCGAATAGACGGCAGGGGATATGTGGCCGTTTGAAACAACCACTTTTTCACCTGTCTGACTAATAATAAAAGAATATAATAAGGTAAGATAATCTATCGAACTCAAAGAACCGCCCGGATGGCCGGATTGTGAGTTTTTAAGCATGGCTATTATTGAACGTCGGCAGCTTAAAGCGAAAGCTTCAAGAAATCTCTTTTGATTGTTATTTAAGTTTTCGCCTAATTTGGGAGTTTCCATATTATTTTGTTAAATATTCTTTGGTTAATTTTTTTGAAAGTTCAACTCCCGGCTGATTGAAAGCGTTTATTTTATAGAATTCTCCAAGAAAAGCCGTAGCACCTTCAAAAAGCATAAAAAGCGCGCCCAGATTATGTTCGTTAACTTTATTGATTGTTAAGGTTATATTTGGTTTGTTATTTTGAGTTAGTGCGTCGATTGTTCCCTGTTGTTCGGTGTGCATTAATTTATTAAAAGTTATACCTTCAAGATAATCCACTTTCGAACCCGGTATTTTAAGCTCGGCCCCGAGTTCTTCAACTTTAATAAAAATGAAAAATTTATCATCGGGTCCATCCATATATAGCTGTGATTGCGAATGCTGGTCGGTTACTCCCAAAGCGTTTGTTGGGGTTAATCCCGTATCTCTTGTTTTGCCTATGCTTTCGGCAAGCAACTGTCCGTACCAGTCGGCAAATTTTATCAAATGTTGCGAATAAGGCATTATAACTGTTATATTTCTGCCTTTTTTACCATGCATGTACTGTAACTTGGCGATTTGAAAAGGCAAATTTTCATGAAAATCTTCATTTAAAAATCTATCCCGCATTTCTTTTGCTCCCATCAACAGCTGACGAATATCTATTCCAATCAATGCCGCGGGCAAAAGCCCCACAGCAGTCATCACACTGAATCTTCCGCCTACATTTTCAGGAATATTAAACGTTTTAATTCCTTCTTTTTCACCTGTTTCACGTAAAAAACCCGACTTGCCCGTAATAAAAACCAAGTTGTCGCATTTTTCACGAAAATAAAAATACTGTGATAAAGTTTCGGGTGTGCCTCCGCTTTTACTTATTACAATAATAAGAGTTCTTTTATAATCCAGAACATCATCAAGCTCGGCAAGAAAACAAGGATCAATATTATCCATTACATGAAGCTTTCCGCATTTATGAAGATGTTTAAGGGATTGCTGTAGGCAAATTGTTCCGAGAGCGCTGCCTCCTATGCCTAAAACAACAAAATCATCATATTTATCTTCAACCGATGATGCATATTCGAGAATATCGTTTATATCATCATCGATTATTCTATAAAATCCCTGATCTTTTTTTTCTATTTCGGAAATATATTCTTTTATTTCAGCGCCATCGATATCAAGAAGCGAGTTTTTTATATCGAGTTTAATCATAATTTAAGATTTTTTAGATTTTTCCCAGTCATCCAAAAATGCCTTAAGGCCTTTATCGGTTAATGGATGTTTAATCAAAGAATCAAGAACTTTGGGCGGAACCGTTGCAATGTCCGCACCCATAACAGCACTTTCAATAACATGCCTCGGATGCCTTACACTGGCAACTAAAACCTCGGTATCAAAATCATACCGGTCATAAATCGCGACAATTTCACTTATTAAATTCATGCTGTCTTCACTTATATCATCCAGCCTTCCTACAAAAGGGCTCACGTAAGCAGCTCCGTTTTTTGCAGCAAGTAAAGCCTGTCCGGCGCTAAACACCAAAGTAATGTTTACCTTAATACCTTCTTCACTCAAAATTTTTAAAGCTTTAAGACCTTCTTCAATCATAGGGAGCTTTATAACGATATTCCTGTGCCATTTTGCATATTCACGCGCTTCTTTTAACATGCCTTCTTTATCCGTGGCCGTTACCTCAACACTTATGGGTCCGTCGACCACTTCAGTTATTTCATCGATTCTTTCTTTTAAATCAACGCCTTCTTTTGCTATTAACGAGGGATTTGTGGTTATGCCGTCAACAACACCCCACGTATGGTATTTTTTAATTGCTTCGATATCCGCCGTGTCTAAAAAGAATTTCATAATTTTATATATTAAGAATAGGGAAAGCTTTTCCCTATTCTATCATGCTATTTGAGTGGAGTAAAAATTATTCAACTATTAAATTTCCAACCATTCCGAGTTCTCTGTGATTGGCAACATTGCAATAATATTCAAAAGTTCCGACCTTATCGGCCACAAATGTAACTTCGGTTGTTTGGCCCGAATTGATAGTTAAGGTCGCAACATCATAACCTTCAAGTACCCAGTTATGTCTTCCCAATTCATTTGTTAAAACAATCGTTACAGTGTCGCCCCGGTCAACCGGGAGTTCGGTTTCGGAGAATTCATAGTTTGTTGCGGTCAGTTCAAAGGTTACGTCACTTACTGTTCCGTCATCTTCCGCATTTTCGGCAAGTTCATCATAAGTTTTTGAATCAAGATTTGTTATTTCTTCTTCAATTCTGTATATCATTTCCGCCATTTCTCCTCTTGTTACTTTATGTTCAAAGTCTTCTACAGTGGTTGGAATTGCGTTTATATTTTCAAGTTTTTTTACATATGGACGATACCAGGTTTCGCTACCTTCGGTGGTTGGTTCAACCAGAGTGTTTGTGATTATTTTTGAAGCTTCGGCAAATGTAATTAAATTCGGAGGCTGATAAGTGCCATCCGGATATCCGTCAACTATATCATTCATTTCAGCTACACAAACGTAGTGTGTGTACCAGGCTCCATCCGGCACATCAGAAAAAGAAACACTGTTGCAGTTTTCGATTTGGCTTTCTGTGAACTCGGTTGCAATAATTATTTTTGTGAATTCAACTCTGTTTATCGGTTGATCGGGTTTGTAAGTTCCGTCGGGGTAACCTTCAACAATTCCCCGTGATTCAACATAATCAATTGCTTCGGAATAAATATGGCTTTCATCCACGTCGCTAAAAGCGGCAAATGCCGTACCCGTGAACGCGAATATTAATACCATCATTAATGATATTTTGGATTTCATGGGTTTTTGGATTAAAAAATAGATAATTTAAGTTGGTCTTATTTGCCCCTCACCTTTAACAATCCATTTATAACTCGTTAATTCATTAACCGACATGGGCCCTCTTGCATGTAGTTTTTGTGTGCTTATACCAATCTCCGCGCCAAGCCCGAACTGCGCGCCATCCGTAAAAGCTGTTGATGCATTTAAATAAACGGCTGAAGCATCGATTCGTTTCATAAATTCCTCAGCTGTTTTTGTATTTTCCGTGATAATAGCCTCAGAATGTTTTGATGAATATTTTGTAATGTGCGCTATTGCTTCCTCTAAATCGGCAACCGTTTTAATCGACATTTTTAATGATAAAAATTCAGTACCGAAACTGCCTTCATCAGCGGGTTTTAACAAATTTTTCGGATATGTTTTTTCCAAAGCGGCATAAGCTTTTTTATCAGCAAAAATTTTAACACCCTTTTCAGCCAGCGGTTCGGATATTGATCTTAAGTCATCCAGACGATCTTCATTAATAACAAGACAATCCAATGCATTGCATACACTAACGCGTCTTGTTTTCGCGTTATCAATAATCCCTACTCCTTTCTCAAGGTCGGCATCTTTATCAAAATATGTGTGCACAATTCCCGCACCTGTTTCAATAACGGGAATTTTTGAATTTTCTCGAACATGATTAATCAAATTTTGACTCCCGCGCGGAATAATAACATCAATAAATTCTTCAGCTTTTAACATTTCCTCCGCCTTTTCACGGCCCGCCGGTAATAAACTGACACAATTCGTGTCCACTCCATGATTTCGCAAAACATCATGTATTATTTTTACCGCGGCAGTATTAGAATTTATCGCATCGCTTCCTCCTTTTAATACACACGCGTTTCCGCTTTTAAAACAAAGAGCAAAAACATCAAAAGTAACATTCGGTCTGGCTTCATAAATTATTCCCACAACACCGAGCGGCACACTAACCTTGCTTAATTGCAGTCCGTTATGCAGAGTTTTTTCTTCGAGAGTTCTATTGAGAGGATTTTCAAGAGCCGCAACATTTCGTATGTCATCAGCGATTCCTCTTAATCGTTCGTTGTTAAGCAATAAACGGTCATATTTGGGATCATCGGAATCCATTTTATCAAGATCTTTTTTGTTTGCAGTCAGCAATTTATCCGCATTAGCCATTATTGCATCAGCGGTATCAAACAAAACTTTATTAATTTTGTCCGAAGAAATCAGATTAAGTTCACGGCTTGCTTTTTGTGCATCCGAAAATAGCATAATATTAAAAATTTAGCTCTTTTGCTTTTATTATTGCTTCTTCAACAGCTTGTTCGAATATCTTTGAAAAACCGGATTTTTTTAAATGATTAAGTGCGGCTTCCGTTGTTCCTCCTTTTGAAGTGACTGATTCTTTCCATTCGGTTACTGACAGTGATTTGTTTTTTTCAACAAGGCAACCGCTGCCAATCAGGGTTTGTTCGGCAATCAACATTGCCTCTTTTTCAGAAAAGCCGACTTTTTTTGCTTTTTCCGCCATTAATTCCGCAAGGTAAAAAAAGTATGCCGGTCCGCTTCCGCTTAAAGCTGTAATAAAATCTATCCTTGCTTCATTTTCCAATTCTATCTGCTCTCCCAAAGGTTCAAACATTATTTTTACAAGTTCTTTTTCTTTTAAAGTAACTTTTTCGGTTGCTGTCCAGCCTATCATTCCTTTTTTGATTTCAACCGGCAGGTTGGGCATTGCTCTTACAATCTTATCCGCTCCTGTTTTTTGTTTTATACGCTCTATTGTAATTCCCGCCATTATGGAAATAATTAATTTGTTTTTTATTTCAACGCTTGCATTTTTCACCAATTCATCAAAAGACTGCGGTTTAACCGCAACAATTATAACGTCACATTTATCAAGCAGTTTATCAAAATGAGTTGTTGTGTTTGTTTTGTTGTATTCAAACAATTTTGATACGTCTTTATCGCATACATAAATGTCTTTTTTATCAAATGTTTTTATAAGGCCTTTGTAAAATGCGGTGCCCATTATGCCGAATCCCACTATTCCGATTTTCATAATTTAATAAATAAATAAATAATTATAATGTATGATAGGCTTTTTATTGGATTTGCCGATGATTTTTTTTGCCTCCTTTTCATCGTATTCCGCTTTACCCATTCCGATAAAGCTGCCTTTTTCATTCAATACTTTAATAATATCACCTTTTTCGAATTTACCGGTAACTTTTGTTACTCCAACAGGCAAAACACTGGAAACTTTGAATTTTAACGCTTTTTCCGCATTTTTATTAACCTGTATAGTGCCTTTTTCATAGCCTTTTGTAAGTGCTATCCATTTTTTAACTTTACTTACCTTTTTTTGAGGAATGAATTTTGTTCCGACACGCTTTTCTTCAAGTATATCCGGGATTATATTTTCTTTTTTACCGTTGGCTATGTGTGTTGTTATGCCCAGTGATGATAAAGTCCTGGCGATTCTGCATTTGGTAAGCATTCCACCAAGTCCGAATTCCGATTTTGTTTTTCGGATGTATTTTTCGCAGGATTCTTTTTTGGGATCGACCTCACCGATTATTTTAGTCGAAGCATCTTTGGGATCACCCTTAAAAAGGCCGTCAACATTGGTTAAAAGAATCAGTTTTTCAGCATCAAGCATCGAGGCGATCATTCCCGCGAGTTCATCATTATCCGTAAACATAAGCTCACTAACCGACACAACATCGTTTTCATTTGCAATCGGGATAACTTTATCCTGAAGCAAAGCTTCAAAACAATTCTTCATATTAAGATAGTGATGCCGGCTCCTGAAATCTTCTTTTGTTGAAAGAACCTGCGCACAAATAGCACCATAATCTTCAAAAACAAGCGACCATGTATGAATAAGTTCAACCTGGCCTATTGCCGCCAAAAGCTGCCTGTGAATCACCTTGTCGGGATTGCAGTATGGGGGGGCGAATGTTCTTCCCGCCGCCATTGCTCCCGAACTTACAATTATAATGTCATATCCCCGTTTTTTAATTTCTGCGATCTGAAAAGCCAGCTGTTTTATTATTTGTTCATTAAGCATTCCGTCATCCCGCGTGATAACATTTGTACCGACTTTAATAACTATTCTTTTCGAATTCTGATTCATGAGAATTTTTTGATTTGTTCTTCCAGTTTGTC
The DNA here is from genome assembly GCA_964346325.1 of uncultured Candidatus Peribacteria bacterium. Lineage (GTDB taxonomy): Bacteria > Patescibacteriota > Gracilibacteria > UBA1369 > PNNO01 > JAUVDZ01. The sequence goes on from CAYFUK010000029.1 coordinate 14,120, forward strand.
CAGTCCCAGATTTCCCGTGCCGCCCTGGTGTTTTGATTCTTTAAACATTTTATCGATTTCATCCGGTGTAACTTTGATTTTATCAAGGTTGGCTCCCACTTCAATATAAGCGTCTCTGAATGTCCATCCTTCTTTAACCAATTCAAAGGCTTTATGCGCAGCAAAAAGTTCGGGTGTCATAGCATTGTGCAAAACATCTTCAATCGGTTTAATGTTTTTTACTATAACCGACATAGCTTCAAGCGAAGTTTCGGTGTATCTTAAGCCCAGGAATAAAGGCCGTTTAATTTCCTGCCCGTCTCTGTGGTAACCTGAAATTTTATTCAGAATATTCATAGTAAGTTCGTTTTTGCTGCTTATTACAGTAGCTGTTCTGCCGCGTATCAATTCCGCAACATCAAGATTTTTCTTTTGCGGCATAATTGACGAGCCGGTCGCAATCGAATCCGAAATATCCAAAAAATGAAATTCCTGCGTAGTGAAAAACAGTAGATCCGATGCGAGTTTATTCAATGTAAGCATCATCTGAACACAAACCTCCAACACACTTCCTTCAATTTTACCGCGTGAATTCTGGCAATACATAACGTTATTCTGCGTTCTTTTAAAACCGAGTTTTTTGGTTAGCCAATCACGGTCAAAAGGGAAAGGGGAGCCATATCCCGCACCCGAACCAAGCGGGTTCTGGTCAACCAGTTCATCGGCAACCGTATTCAAAAGCCGCACATCGTCAAGCAGACTTTCAACAAAAGCCGCCAGCCAGGTACCGATTGTTGTTGGCATTGCCTTTTGCATATGCGTATAACCCGGCATCGGCATCATTTCATGTTTTTTTGCTGTTTTAAGCAAATCTTTTGCCAATTTAAGCGCGAGTTTTTTAAGATCTTTGCATTTAGCTTTTAAAAAAAGGCGCATCATTACAAGCACCTGATCATTCCGCGACCTTGCGGTATGGATTTTTTTACCTGTATCACCGTATTTTTTAATCAGATAATCCTCGATTTTTGTATGACTGTCTTCATCCTCAACTTTTA
>CAYFUK010000030.1:0-15122 GCA_964346325.1 uncultured Candidatus Peribacteria bacterium
TAATCGGAGTATGAAATTTAACCTGAAAAATATGAATTTTGAAGAAATGAACAATAAGCAACTCTACTCATATTGCAAAATGGTAGGAGCAAAAGCCAGGCACTGGAAGAATAAATTTATAGCAACACTGCCGGAAGTATATAAAAGAGGATTATATAAAAAACGCGGTTACTGTTCTATTTATGAATTTGCTGCAAAACTTGGCGGAGTTAGTCACAATGTTACTGATCAGACTTTGCGTGTATTCGAAAAAGTTAAAAATTTACCTGAGATTAAGACTAAAATAGAAACACACGGTATTCATAAGGTAAGGATTGTATCAAATATCGCAAACCAAAAAACCGACAAATACTGGGCTGACAATATAGAAAAAATGTCAAAAGCCGCACTTGAAATAAAAGCGCGGGATTTTAGAAATTCCGATCCCGGGATCGCGAAGCCGAATAGTCAAAATCCGCTTCAAAAAGCTGAAATTGACCTGTTGAAACAAACTCCGAAAACCCCGGTTATGTCAAGGGCGCGTGAAAGATTCGCAATGGATCTCAATCCTGAAACAATAATCTGGTTAAGACTTATCAAACAAAAATTCGAGAAAGAAAAAGGTGAAAAGCTTTGTTGGGATGAAGTTATAAAAATGGCGGCAGAAAAATTACTGGCACGGGCCCCTGTACGTGAATATAAACAAAGAGCGAATAAATCCAGATCGATCCCCGCCAAAAAGAAGCGTGAAATGTCAAAAGTATGTTCTGCCCCGGGATGTAACAAACCCGCCACTGAAATCCACCACAAAAAACCGTGGTCCATCTTTCGCTCCCACAAAGACCTTGAAGCCCTTTGCAAAGCTCACCATGAGCTTGCGCATCAGTCCGAAACAGCTATCGACAAGAAGTTTCGCATATATAAAATGCAGCAGGCCTCTTGCGGCTGACAACAGTATCCCCTATTATAGCTTTATGTATATTTCACTCGACATAGAAACAACAGGATTGTCGCCGGACCGCGACGACATTATAGAAATCGGAGCTGTAAAGTTTGATGAGAACGGTTTTCATGAAAGTTTTCAGAGCCTTATTCACTATGATGGTGTATTGCCGGAATTGGTTAAGCATATAACCGGCATAACGGATGAAGATCTTGAAGATGCGCCGTCTTTGGAGGAAATCGCGGATTCGTTGTATGAGTTTATCGGTGATCTGCCGGTTTTGGGGCACAACATAAATTTTGATATGGATTTTTTGAAGGCCAAAGGCTTTAACTTCAGTAATCAACTTTTTGACAGCCTTCCGCTTGCACAAATATTAAAGCCGGGTTTGCCAACTTACAGCCTTGATATGCTTACGGAACAATTTAAAATAACTCATAAAGACAAGCACAGAGCTCTTGATGACGCAAAGGCAACAGCTGAACTTTTTAATCTTCTGATTAAAGGAATCAACAATATAAACAAAACAACTCTGGACAGAATCAAGGATATTGTAAGCAAAAGTAACTGGCCTCTTAAAGAGATTTTTATGAATGCGGAATCGCATAAAGAGGCTGAAGCAAAACAGCGGGACGAACATAAAGAAGAATCCGACACACTCAAATTCGCGAATGAGGAAATACTGAAACATTTTAAAAATAATTCCGTAGTAAAGAATTTTGAAAAAAGAGATCCTCAAATTGAAATGGCCGAAAAAATAAGCGATGCATTCGAACAGGATGAGAATCTTATTATCGAGGCCGGAACCGGGACCGGAAAGTCGCTTGCTTATCTGATTCCTTCGGTTTACAAAGCTTTGAGTGGACAAACAAAAGTTGTAATTGCGACTCATACGAAAAACCTTCAGGATCAGCTTTACAATAAAGATTTGATTACCGCTCAAAAATCAATCGGTGCAAATTTTAAAACAGCTGTTTTAAAAGGCAGACAAAACTATATTTCAGTTGAACGTCTTAACAATTACATGAAAAAATCTTTTTTTTATGATCATGAAGTAACAATGCTCATAAAAATTCTAACCTGGCTTCCTCAAACTGAAAACGGTGAAAAAGGCGAGCTTTCGCTTTTTGGACGTGAGCATTACACGTGGTTGGATGTTTGTTGCGATGGTATTAAATGTCCGCATAATAATGCGGATTACGCAAATAAGTGCTTTTTGAACAAAGCCAGAATAAGAGCGGGCAAGGCCGATGTTGTTATCACTAACCATTCTCTTATTTTAACCGACACTATCGGGCCTGTGCAAATTTTACCGGAGTATAAATACCTTGTTGTTGACGAGGCGCACCATTTGGAATCCGAAGCAACAAACGCTTTAACAATAATGTTTACACTCGATAGCATTAACAGACCGCTTAACAATTTAAAAGACCTGCTGAAGCGCGAGCCCGAGCTAACCGAAAAAATCAAGGAATTGCAGGGTAAAGCCGAGATTTTCTTTGGACTTTTAGGTATTTGTTACGAAAAATTCATTAAATACGCAAACAATATACAGGCACTTACGGTAAGCGATTATGTAAGGGAATCAATTGAATGGGAGAGATTAAAAGGCGCTGCTGAATCTATTGTGATTAAAGCGGAAGATCTTTATAAAACTCTCACACAAAACGAGAATCTAAAAGATTATATTGAAATTGAAATGGAAGCGATTGCTGAAATTGCACGTAAACTGGGATTTGTGATACTTGAAGACGGGGTGAGTGATTTCGGGCAAAGTATAACCTGGATGTTCGTTAAAATGGATCAGACTCTGGGCATTAAATGCGCGCCTTTGCAGGTTCGCGAGCATTTAAGAGGCACTCTTTTGAATGACAAAAACAGTATAATAATGACATCCGCAACCTTGAGTGTTGATCATAAATTCGATTATATAAAATGTCAGCTCGGTTTGGACGAGGATTTTGAAGGTGTGATTTTGCCATCCCCGTTTAAGTATGAAGATCAGGTTGAGGTTATTTTTTACAAAGATATGAAGGCTCCGGCTACGCCCGGTTATTTTGATGAAACATGCGAAATTATTAAAAATGAAGCAATTCGGAATGGGGGTAAAATGCTGGTCTTGTTTACTTCAAAAAAAGCCATTCAGGCAACTTATCTTAAACTGGCACCTGAACTTAAAACAAAAAATATAGCGATTCTTGCGCAGAATTTGAGTGGCGGCAGAAACAAAATAATTGAACTTTTTAAGCGCGATCCCGAAAAAAGCATAATTTTCGGAACAAACAGTTTTTGGGAAGGCATAGATATTAAAGGGGCCGCGCTTGATACGGTTATAATTCAAAAACTGCCTTTTGATCCGCCGGATGATCCGATTCACAGTGCAAGGGGACGCTTATTTGATGATCCTTTTAATGAGTATCAGGTGCCGCGTGCTATTTTAAGATTCAAGCAGGGGTTCGGAAGATTAATTCGTTCAACAAAAGACAGCGGCCGTGTGATTGTTCTGGACAGCCGGGTTCTTTCGAAGTCGTACGGAGAAATGTTCTTAAATTCCTTGCCCGAAGGGGTCGCTATCAAGTTTATCAAGTAAATCATCGGCCCAGTCACCTGTTTTTAGCGAGGGGTGACCACCGCTGAATCTTTTTGATATTTCCTGCGCGTAAGAGGGATGCATTTCGGCAAGTAGTCCCAACAGTCGCGAGCCCCCGTCAATATCACCATCCAAATAACTTGAATAGGTTTTGATGTATAGGCCGAACAATTTGTTTTCATCGTGTTCTCTTCGGGTGTCGTTTTCAAGTACTTTTCTTCTTAATCTGTCTTCTTCCGGGTGCCTTAAATTAAGGTCATAATGAATATTGGTGTATGGATTTATGTTGTAGTGACGATCGCAGATGTCCTGTGCCTTTTTTTTATCACCTATCTGTAAAAACCAGTCTGCGTAGGCCGCATTGCAATCATCAAGGAGATCCTTAACTCCAACGCCTTTATTGTCTAATGCGTTATGGCCGGTTGTAATGGCTGATTCATAATAAAATTGCACGAGCTCTCTGATTTCATCGATAAGTTCGCGGGAATAATTTCCTTTTTCTATTTTTGATTCTATATATTGCCTCATGTAATTAGCCAATAATAGTTCGGATTCCGACTGAAGCGTTAACATTTCGGAATCATCCGGCATTAATCTGTTAAAAGTTTTTAGCATTACAACAAGCCTTTCAATAAAACCGCGATGGTGCGGCTTGAATTCTTCATTTGTTATCCCGTCAAAAAAATCAAGATTGAAGTCAGCCACTTGTTTAATAAGTTCAGCAGCGGGTTCGTGCTTTTGTTTTAATAGAGCGCATGTTCTTATATAAGTATCGCAATCATGGTAGAAGCCTACAGACAGTTGATCGGGATTTTTATTCGATATCTGATCTTCAATCGAATATTCCAGATCTCCGGCAACTTTTAAAAGAAGCTCCGAATTGGATTCAACATCTTCCTGTATTTGAATCAGGAGTTCCCTTAGCTCCTTAATCCGCTGATTCTCATGTTGGTGTGAACGATATTCGCCTATGGCGGCTTTTAAATCCTTTGGGGTATTGAGCGCGTCTAACATATTTACAGATTAATATTACGGAATGTACAATTTAGACTCATTCAAGGGCTCTTGTCAAGGGATTTTGCCGTTGTTACAGCTTATATTCATTTTTCAGTATTGACTTTTTCTGAGGGCATTACTAATATCGTCTGGACAATAATTTTACCTTATTTAGCTATGTCAAACGATCCTGTACAACAAATCAAAGAGGAAGAGGCTAAAGCCAGCCAAAAAATCGAAGAAATTACCGGAAAAAATCAATCGGAAGTTGATGAGTACCGAATTAAAAAAGAGAAAGAACTGGAAGAAGCAAAAGAAGATTTAAGAGAAAAAGGCCAGGAATCACTTGCAAAAGCCAAACAGGAAGCAATGACCGAATTCAAAAGAATCACGGAAGAGGAAGACAGGCAAAGGTCTGCACTTATTTCTTCAGCTACATCAAAAAAAGATGAAGCTGTTAGATTAACGGTACAAGAATTTGAAAAACAATTAACATAATTTTAACGCGCTCAAAGAGATATGGCCGTAATAGCAATGCAAAAAGTCAAACTCGTTGGTCTTACCGCTCACAAGCAGAAACTGCTTGATACAATGCAAAGACTGGGAGTTATGGAAATAACGGAAACACACAACCAAACATCAGATCATACCAAACTTGAAGCTGCGCAGGGAGCGGAGCTTAATATTGCGAATATTGAATTCGTACTTAAATTGATAAAACCTTTTGCAAAACATAGGTCTTTGATTGAAGGCCCTCTTACATTAAGCATTGATGATGTTAAAAAAAAGGCTCGGGAATTTGATTTTAATAAAATTGTGAACAAATGCCGCCAAATCGAAGATGTTCAGGTTAGCCTCAGGAACGAAGAAGCAGCTCTTAATCAATTAAAAGAAGAACTCGAGCCGTGGACGAATCTTGAAACCAATCTTGATGATATTGGAGAAACGGAAACAACCTATACTCTTGCGGGCCAAATCCAAAAGACTTCTTACGATGAATTTAAAAAAGCGGTAACCGAAATTTCCGGCCTTATTAATTTACAGGAAGTAAATTTAACGGAAAGCACCGCTTATTTGACACTTACTTATACTAAAGACCTTGATAAAAAAATACGCGAGATAATGATGGAACATAAATTCAGTGAAGCCGACCTTCCGAAAAAATCCAATACTGCAAAATCGGAAACCGAAAAAACAGATGCCCGCCTTAAAGAAATCGAAGGCGAACTCAAAACTCAGGACGAAGCACTTAAAGTGATTGCCAAAGATAACGACAACCTTCAAATAGTTCACGATTATTTCGTTTGGGAAAGAGACCGTATTTACGCGGAACAGAAAGCGCAAAAAACCGACTCAAGTTTTGCATTTGAAGGCTGGATGCCAATAAGACACATTAAAAAAATTAAAGATACGCTTGAAAAAGAAACAAAAGCATTTGATTTGATGGAAATCGAACCCGATGAAGGAGAACATGCACCGGTGGCAATAAGAAACGGGAAATTTATGGGAACTTTTGAGGCTGTTACAAACATATACGGATTGCCTCTTCCGAGAGAAATAGACCCTACCCCGTTTTTGGCAGGATTTTTTATTATTTTCTTCGGACTTTGCCTCACCGACGCGGGCTACGGAATAGTTTTATTTACAGTTTGCGCACTTGCTTTAAAGTTTTTAAAACTTCCGCAGGGAATGAAAAAACTCGTTAAATTAATAATGCTCGGCGGGGTTGTGACTTTTGTACTCGGCGCTTTATTCGGCGGATGGTTCGGTATGACTGCTGAGCAGGCTCCGGGATTCCTGACTTATACCAACGAAGCGGGCGAAAAAGCGTTCAGGTGGCAGGTAATTAGCCCCACTGAAGGTGACGGTCCGCTTATCTTCTTGACACTTTCCGCGATTCTCGGTTATTTACAGGTATTGTCCGGTGTTTTGATAGACGGATTCTGGAAAATCAAACTCGGAAAAGTCAGTGACGCTGTAATGGACAGCTTTTTATGGTTTTACTTCCTTGTGATTATGGGGCTTTTCGGAGTTTCGCAGGCAGGATTGTTTTTGGCGGATTATGCGGGTGCGATTGTGTGGCTTGTATGGATTGGTGTAGCCGGACTCGTTCTGACTCAGGGAAGAAAACAAAATAATATTGTTCTTAAATTCTTAAGCGGTGTGTTATCGCTTTACGGCCTTGTTGGATATTTTGCCGATATTTTAAGTTATTCACGTTTGATGGCCCTTGGACTCGGTACCGGAATTATCGGATTTGCGTTTAATACAATTGGCGGATTGGTTGGATCTATTCCGATTATCGGTGTTGTTTTTGCAATCATTGTTATATTAATAGGACACCTTTTAAATATTGCTATTTCTACGCTGGGTGCTTTTATTCACTCAAGTCGTCTTCAGTTTGTAGAATTCTTCGGGAAATTCATGGAAGGCGGGGGAAGAGCATGGAGGCCTTTACGCAAGGCTTGTAAATATATCGTAATTACACGGTAACTATCATTTAACACTTAAATCATATGTTTGAAATCACTACAGGATTAGCACTCGCAGTTGGCGGAGCGGCAATAGCTGCGGCACTTGGAGGCATCGGTTCATCAATCGGTGTTGGAGTTGCTGGTCAGTCGGGAACCGGAGTGATCAGTGAGAAGCCTGAACTTTTTGGTAAAATCCTTCTTTTGCAGGCGCTTCCGGGAACACAGGGTATCTACGGGTTCCTCGGGGCTCTACTTATTTTAATCCAGGTTGGATTAATCGGTGGAGGAGCAACTGAAATCACGCTTGAAACGGGATGGCAATTCTTTTTTGCAGGTATTCCTGTCGGTGTAGCTGGTTTGTTTTCCGGAATGTTTCAGGGCAGAGTATCCGCTTCCGGTTTGAACGCAGTTGCAAAAGACGCTACCAACACGGGTAAAGCGGTAATTATGTCAGCGATGGTGGAAACATACGCGGTACTTGGACTTTTGGTATCCGTACTTTTGATTTTTGGAATACAGGTAGCTTAATTTGACTATTGACATGCGGCATTTGAAAGATCAGGTGTCGCTGCCAGAAGTTAAATATAACCAATACAACATGGCACTAACAGATATCCTTGAAGAAATTAAAAAGGAAAGCGAAGAAAGGATGAAAGCTCTTGAGAAAGAGCATGCTGATAAATTAAAAGGACTTGATGAAAAATTTGCCGCAAAGCATAAAGAAGCTGAAGAGGAAATGGATGAGCAGGTTGCCGAGAATTCAAAAAAGATCCTTAATAAAATGAAGACACACGCAAAAATGGAGGCCAAGAACAAATTAATCAGAGAAAAACGTGATTTAATAGAGAATGTTTTCAGGGCGGCTCTTGAAGAACTTGCCGGAAGTGACAGGTACAAAGAAATGCTTACAGCACTGCTAAAACAAAGTGATATAAAAGGTGAAGATGTGAAAGTGTGCCCCGCAAAAGGAAGAGAAGAAGAAACAAAATCAGCAATCGGTGCCGCAGGCAAAGATTATGCTTTATGTGAAGAATCTCTACCTATAACCGGCGGTTTTGTTATTAAATCGGACAAAATCGAAATCGATAATTCGTTTGAATCGATTCTTTATAAACAATTAAAAGACGACCTTGAACTTGAGGTTGCAAAAAGCTTATTTGAATAATATGGACAACACAACATTTGCACAATCAGTGGCCTGGATAAGAGTTCTTGAGACAAAACTGCTCTCTGAAAACGAACTTGAACGTATGGTTCTGGCAAAAGATGCAGAGGACGCATATAAGATTCTTAATGAAACCGATTATTCCACTTATATAGGAGATGATGTTTATAATTTTCAGGATGTAATAAATGCGGGACTAAAAGAATCAAAGGAACTTGTTGAAAAAATCGTACCTTATAAAGACGTATTCAATATACTTTGGTTCAGGTATGACTTTCACAACATGAAAGTTATGTTAAAAGCCAAAAACAGCGGCAAAAATTTTGAAGATGTGGCCTTATATTGTTATAAGTTCGGTGCTGTTGATTCGGATCGTATTAAAAAATTCGTGATAGACGGAGAAGACGCGGGATTCGGACTTGATGAAGAATTTGAAAAGTTTTTGAAAGAAAGCGTGAAACTTGCGCAGGCGGAATACGAAAAAACCGGCGATCCTCAAATGATTGATATTGTTCTGGATAAAAGATTCTGTTGGATTATCAATGACCTTTCCGAAAAAAGCGGCAACGAATTTTTGGATGAATTCACAAACAAATATATTGATCTTAAAAATATTGAGCTGTTTATGCGCCTGAAAATTCAGGGACGCGAAGAGGAACTTTTGGAAAAAGGATTCATTGAAGGCGGAACTCTGGAAAAATACAGATTCACCGACAGTTTCAGAAAAGACATCGCGGACTTTGCGGAAAGCATGAAGCACACGGATTACGCCGACATTATAAGAGAGGCGGTAAAAGGTTACGAAGAAGATAAATCTTTTGTTAAGCTTGATAAACTTTCATACGATCATCTTAATAATTATATTCAGAGCGCTAAAAGAATGGCTCTCGGGCCTGAACCCGTTTTTGCTTATTTTTGGGCGAAAAAAAATAATGCTCAGGTGATTCGGAGTGTGATGGTGGGCAAATTAAATGATGTTGAACCTGAAAACATCCGAAAAATGATACGTAATTTATACTAATGGCAAAAGAACAATACAAGCTGGCAATCATAGGAACCAAAGATCAAATACTCGGATTTAAGGCTTTGGGGGCCACCGCTGTTAACGCGGGTAATGCCGAGGAAGCAAAAAACCGTTTATTTGAACTTGTGGCTGAAGAAATCGAGCTGGGTGACGGAGAGGTTCGCAAAAAATACGCAATTATCTTTATACTTGAGGAGTACATGGCTCCCCTGACAAAAGATGACTATAAAAAACTTAATAAAGAGGCTCTGCCCGCAATTGTTCCGATTCCGGGTGTTAAAGGCACAAAAGGATTCGGATTAACCCGCATTAAGAACATGGTTGAACAAGCGGTCGGAAGCGATATATTCGGATAGGGTACCAAGTAATCAAATAACATTAAATTATAATATGGACAATCAAGGAACAATTATAAAAGTGTCGGGGCCGCTGGTAGTGGCTAAAGGCATGGAAGGTGCACGAATGTACGAAGTAGTACGTGTGTCCGACAAAAAACTTATCGGTGAAATCATCGGTATTGATGGAGATAAGGCTTCGATTCAGGTATATGAAGAAACAGCCGGAGTTGGACCCGGTGAGCCTGTTTACTCTACCGGTCAAACAATGGAGGTTGAACTCGGGCCGGGGCTTTTACAGTCGATTTACGACGGGATTCAAAGACCTCTGCCTTTGCTACAAAAAGAAGCGGGAGAATATATTACAAGAGGAATCGATGTGCCGGGATTAGACAGAGAAAAAACATGGGATTTTCAGGCGAAAAAATCACAGGGCGACAAAGTGGTTGGAGGCGATGTTCTCGGAGTGGTACAGGAAACTTCACTTATTGAGCACAGAGTTATGTGTCCGCCTCATATAAGCGGAACAGTAAAAGATATTAAAAGCGGATCACACAATATTGAGCAGACAATCGCGGTAATCGAAGACGAACAAGGTAAAGAGCACGAAATTTCAATGCTTCAAAAATGGCCCATCAGAAATCCGAGACCTGTTAAAACCAAAGCTGTTCCAAACAAACCGCTTGTGAGCGGTACGCGAATTCTTGATACATTGTTTCCATTGGCAAAGGGCGGTGCAGGATGTATTCCCGGGCCGTTCGGAGCGGGAAAAACCGTTACTCAGCAGACACTTGCCAAATTCTGTGATGCTGAAATTATAGTTTATATCGGTTGCGGAGAGCGCGGTAACGAGATGACGGACGTACTTATGGAATTCCCCGAACTTGAAGATCCGAATACGGGTGAAAAACTTATGAAACGTACGGTTATGGTGGCCAATACTTCCAACATGCCGGTGGCGGCGCGTGAAGCATCGATTTATACGGGTGTAACCATAGCCGAATATTTTAGAGATATGGGATACAGTGTTGCGCTTATGGCGGACTCAACTTCCAGATGGGCGGAGGCTCTGCGTGAAATGTCCGGTCGTCTTGAGGAAATGCCGGGTGAAGAAGGCTATCCCGCTTACCTCGGTTCAAGAACAGCGCAGTTCTATGAAAGATCGGGAATTGTTAAATGTTTGGGAAATGAGGATCGTGAAGGTTCGCTGACTTTGATCGGAGCGGTATCGCCTCCGGGTGGTGACCTTTCCGAGCCGGTTACCCAGAACACTCTTCGTGTGACAAAAGTATTCTGGGGATTGGATGCGAAATTGGCTTATCGTAGGCATTTCCCGGCTATTAACTGGTTAACGTCGTATACTCTTTATCAGGATAATGTTAAAGATTATTGGAAAAACGAAATCGCACCCGACTTTAGTGACATGAGAACTCAGGCAATGGGTGTTTTGCAGGAAGAAGCAAAACTTGAAGAAATCGTGCGTCTGGTTGGTATGGACGCTTTAAGTCCGAAAGAAAGACTTACTATGACAACCGCAAAGTCGCTTAGAGAAGACTTCTTGTTTCAAAACGCATTTGACCCGGTTGACGCATATACACCGCTTAAAAAACAGTATATGATGCTTAAATCAATCATGAACGTGTATAACTCCGCTCAAAATGTTGTTGATCAGGAAGACTTTAATTTTGAAGATCTTCTAAATCTTCCGGTTATGGAAAGAGTTACTCAGTGTAAAAACATTGAACCTGACAAAGAAGAAGAGTTCGAAAAACTTTGGGAAGATACAGAGCGTGAAATTATGAGTCTACAAAAGTAAATATAACCTTTATATACAATGCAAAAAGAATACAAATCAGTTAAATCCATAGCCGGACCGCTCGTGATGATTGAAGGAGTTGAAGGTATCAAGTTTGAAGAACTCGTGGATATCACAACCGCTTCGGGCGAGGTGCGTCAGGGTAAAGTACTTGAGGCACGTGAAGGCATGGCCATAGTGCAGATGTTCGAAAGTCCGCAAGGGCTTGGAGCTACAGGTTCTAAAGCGAGATTCCTTGGAAAAACTCTTCAATTGGGTGTTTCCAAAGATATGCTCGGACGTATTTTTGACGGAAGAGGCCGGCCTATTGACGGCGGTGCGGAGATTATTCCGGAGAAAAAACTCGATATCGCAGGTAATCCGCTTAATCCGAATTCAAGAGACTATCCGGATGACTTTTATCAGACCGGTGTATCAACTATTGATGCTATGAACACATTGGTACGTGGTCAAAAATTGCCGATATTCTCAGGTGCGGGGCTTCCGCATGCGCAGCTTGCGGCACAAATTGCGAGACAAGCGAAAGTGGTAAAAGTAAATGACGATGGAGAAATTCAGGAAGGCGGAGGAAACGATGAAAACTTCGCGGTGGTGTTTGCCGCAATGGGTGTAACATTCGAAGAAGCGGAATACTTTACAAACGAATTCAAAAAAACAGGTGCCATTGAACGTTCTGTTCTTTACATCAACACAGCGGATGATCCGGTGGTTGAAAGAATCGCAACTCCTCGTATGGCCCTTACCACGGCCGAGTACCTTGCGTTCGAAAAGAACATGCACGTACTTGTAATTTTAACGGATCTTACCAACTATTGTGAGGCGCTTCGCGAGGTGAGCGCGGCACGTAAAGAGGTGCCCGGACGTCGCGGTTATCCCGGATATCTATATACCGATCTTGCGACTCTATACGAAAGAGCCGGACGTGTAAAAGGTAAAGAAGGTTCAATTACTCAGATCCCGATTTTAACGATGCCGGAAGACGATATTACGCATCCGATTCCGGATTTGACGGGTTATATTACCGAAGGGCAGATTGTACTTGCGCGTGACTTACATGCTGCGGGTATTTATCCCAATATTAACGTGTTGCCTTCGTTATCCCGTTTGAAAGATAAAGGTATCGGACCGGGAAAAACCCGCGAAGACCACTCGGGTGTAATGAACCAGCTTTTTGCGGCTTATGCACGCGGTAAAGAGGTACGTGAATTGGCGGTAATCCTGGGTGAAGCGGCGCTAAGCGAGGCCGATCTTGCATTCCTGAAGTTCGCAAATGAATTTGAAGATAAATATGTAAGACAATCAGAATCGGAAGACCGCGACATCATCAAATCTCTTACAATGGGATGGGAACTGTTAAAACTTCTTCCCGAAAACGAATTGAAACGTGTTAAACCCGAACACATCGAAAAATATATGACTAAATAAATATGGCTAAACTTAATGTAAATCCGACCCGAATGGAGCTTCTGAACCTCAAGAAGCAGATTAAAACTGCCGAAAGAGGCCACAAGCTGCTACGCGACAAACAGGACGGACTCATGCAGAAATTCATGGAGATTATCCGTGAAGCTCGTGATCTTCGCAAAAAGGTTGAAGAAAAGCTTCAGGGAGCATTCAAAAACTTTATGCAGGCATCGGCGATGATGTACCCGGAAGTTCTTGAAAACGCACTCCTCTACCCTTCCGCAAAAGTTTCAATGGAAGTCGAGACAAAAAACGTTATGTCGGTTCAAATCCCTAATTTCGAACTGAAACAGGAAGGAAACATATTAAATTACGGATACTTACAAACAAGCGGCGAACTCGATATGTCACTCGAGGCCTTTCAGGAGGTTCTGCCTTTGTTGATTAAACTGGCCGAGATAGAACGACAGGCTGAACGTCTTGCCGAAGAAACCGAAAAAACTCGCCGACGTGTAAATGCGCTTGAACACATGTTGCTGCCTAATTTGAAGGAGACGGTTAAGTTTATTTCGATGAAACTGGGTGAGGCGGAGAGGTCGGCGATTACCGGGGTTATGAGAATTAAGGCGGGTATGGAGGAATAATTAATTAAAGAGGACTTTTAATGGAACTAATTACCTTTTGACGGACATGAGTATAAATCTGCGTTGTTCTTAAATTTGCGTGCCCCAAAAGCTCCTGCACATACCTTAAGTTCGTACCGCTTTCAATAAGGTGCGTGGCAAAACTGTGCCTAAGAGTGTGAAAAGTTGCAGGAACTTCAACGCCAGATTTTTCAAGCGCATTCTTGAAAATCTTTTGAACAGTGCGAGGATGCAATTTGCCTCCCCTATTACTTTCAAAAACAAAATTAAAATATTTTTTATTTTTTACATAAAACTTGAGCTGATCCCAAAGTTTATCCGGCAAAATAGTAAAACGATTTTTACCGCCCTTTGTGTTTTTTATGAAAATAATATGCTCATGAAAGTAAATGTTTTGAACTCTTAAATTAACAACCTCACTAAGACGCAAACCGGCAGCATAAGCCAAAAGAATGATGAGCTTGTGCTTTTTGTTGTTGGTGTGGTCAGCTATTTGGAGAACCTTGTGTTTCGAAAGTGTTAAAGGCGTACTTTTCGGCCGCTTAGCATACGGGATTTTGATGCTTTTACGCCGTTTAATGACGTTAAAATAAAAAAACTTTATCGCACATAAATATAAATTGCGTGAAACCGGCCCAACTCCCTCCTTAGCCTTATTTACTAAAAACTGCTGCACCATCTGCTCGCTATATCTTCGTATGCCTTCATTATCAAATTCCAAATATTTTTTAATACTATACATGTAAGTTTTTTGCGTTCTGTGACTATAATTGCGTATAACCATTTCATACTCCATCTCATGAAGCATTTTATTAATTTTTTTCATAATAATTTATTAAAAATATGCACGCAGCATATCCAAAAATTATTAAAATTCTCTAAAAAAAACCTAAAATATGCTAAAGTACACTAAGTAGGTAGTTGTACGGCATTTTGGTCTTTTGCTGCTTTTAACAAATCTAATAAAATCTATACTTTAGCTTTTTCATTAGTTTCTCAACTCCTCTACCGCCAACAATCACCGTACAACAGCAAACTATTCAGTTCAGCCTTTTTTCATGCGCGGCTTTGCACGCGCATAAGGCTTCACCCAACTTTTTTTGCAATGGTGGCGCTAACGCGCTATTATACCATCGCAAAAAAGTTCGTATAGTTTGCGAACGTTAGGTGCAATATTTTCTTTTCCAATTATCAAAAAGGAAGCCATATTTTTTGGCCCCCTTTTGCTTACGCAGAAACAAATCCTTATTTCCCTTCTTCAACAAAAGGCGATCCCAAGGTCATGTCAAATCCATCGCCTTCAACAGCCGAAAGTACAACATTTCTAATAGAATCGTGAACACTTCCTCGCGCATCTTCGATCAAAGCTAAGCTTTTAAGTACTTCTCCCGCATTCCCAAATAGTTCATGACCTTGATCACGACACTTCATTACCAGCTCATAAAATGCAATCGGATTTGTTTCTGCTAGTTTTGAGAGAGATGCCATAGTCACTTGGACTAACGGCTTAAACTCTTCAGAACCATTTTTTAATCTTGTAGCTTCCATAAGATAATTGGGTGAAATTATAAGAGGATGCATAGTGAGCCAAAATCAATCATTTGTCAAGGCCAAAATTTATGGCTTTATAATAAGGAAAAGAAAATACAACACCTAACAAGCACTATGCGGTTCCGCTCCTCCTTCCAGTCGTCGCTTCACCCATATTCACTGGCGGTAACGCCTTTCAGGCGATATTATACCGCCAGTGAA
>CAYFUK010000031.1:0-7006 GCA_964346325.1 uncultured Candidatus Peribacteria bacterium
GCAAGCGTGGCAAGAGCTCTTGGTTGCGAGTCTGTTTTTTGACTTGACCGAATGTGGTACAATCGCTTACTTAAGCCATATTTGAGATGATATTTATATAAAATCTAACCCGATGCAGAGTGGTCACAAAAAGTGACAAAACTAACAAAATCGGCATTGGAAACACATATACGAGACATAAAAAATTCCCGGCCCGGGCCGGGAATACCTAATACAAAGACCTTGAGGCCCTTTGCAAAGCTCAACATGAGCTAGCGCATCAGTCGGAAAACGCTGTCGACAGGAAGTTCCGCTTATACAAAATGCAAACTGCGCTGTTTTGAACAACGCGCATGTCCAATATTCTATTGACATTTTTGCCTTTTTGGAGACAATATTGGTATGATTGAAACGCCTAATCAATTGGAATTTCGAACCAACCCGGAACGAACAGAGAATCCACGGCAAAAAGCGGTAAGTACTTTTGCGAATAAGTTCAGGATGTTGGCCTTACTTGCAATAGGCGCCTCTGCCGCAACTGCGCAGGCAAATTGTACACCTCCCGAAGATCAAAAAGTCGAAGATACACGCAATAATAACGGGCCTTTTGAATTTTATTATCTGAGTTCTATTTTAACGTCCGACGGACGGGAAAATGCGGGTATTATGTTCGGGTATACACTTAAAGAACAAGCAACCGATGCCAAAGTTCAGGTTTTGGATTTTGAGGGGCAACTGCTATACGAACAAATGCATGATTTAACCGAAGGAGAAGGAAAATTAATATTTACGGAACCTGATATTAACGGCGGAAATTCAGCTCGGTTTGAAGGGGCGGCCAATGCGGCAGGTGTTGTAATTAAAGGCATTGATTCCAATGGAGAACCTTTTGAGGTTGCAGCTTCAACAATTCAATAAAATCGCTTACAAAGTTTTTATTTATGAATAAAATTCACCAAAAAGTCAAAGCTCTTCTAAAAGTTAAAGAAGGCGATAAATTATCGTTCAAAAAAATCGCAATTCTTGTTTTGGTGGGCTTTTTATCGCTGTTTTTGTTGGGGGTGATAACATTAACGATTTTTATTGCGGCCTTGAGCGTGGGGCTGCCGGATGTGAGGGACATTGACAAGCTGAGTGTGGCGCAATCCACAACGATTTATGATAGAGAAGGGAATGTTTTGTATGTTAAGCACGGTGAAGAAAACCGTAAATATGTTGAATATGATAAAATTTCACAGGATTTGATTAATGCAACTGTTTCAATTGAAGATGACGAATTCTGGAATCATAAAGGCTTTGATCTTCCGGCTATTGTAAAAGCGGGTATGTATGAGGTTTTTGGAGTCGGATCCAAAAGAGGTGGATCAACCATAACCCAGCAATACGTTAAAAACGCTTTTCTTACACCGGAAAGAAGCTATATAAGAAAAATAAAAGAATTGATTTTGGCTGTGCGCCTTGAACAGGCATATGATAAAGAAATGATCCTTGAACTTTATTTAAATAAGATTCCATACGGGAATAACGCATATGGAATTCAGAAGGCCGCTGAAATATATTTTGATAAAAATGCAAAAGAACTTGATATCGCTGAAAGTGCCATGTTGTCAGGGCTTCCGCAGGCACCTTCTTATTATAATCCTTACGGATCAAACAGATATTCCGAATTGATCGTATCCGTTGCCGAACTTGAAAGAAAGAATGTAACCGAAGCAACAGAACTTGAAAAAGGTGTTGATTATAAGCTGGGCTTAATAGGGAAAGGGTATCAATATGAGAACGGAAACGGAATTTATATTCCGGGGCGTGCCGATCTTATCTTAAGAAAAATGTATGATGACGGGGTGATAACCGGCGACGAAAAAGATCAGGCGTGGCGGAAACTTCAGGATTTAGAGCTTGAAGAGCATATTTCAAGAATAGAAGCACCGCATTTTGTTTTCCATATTATTGAACAGCTTGAGGAAAAATACGGCAAAGAGGTTGTGGAGCAGGGCGGACTGCAGGTTTATACGACAATTGACCCCGAATTGCAGGAAATAGCTGAAACAGCCATTGAGAACGGAGCTGCCGCCAATGTAAGGTTTAATGCGACAAATGCTTCTCTCGTTTCAATCAATCCCGATAACGGGCAAATCCTTGCAATGGTGGGTTCCAAAGATTATTACGATAAAGAAATTGACGGTAATGTGAATATTGCGACTTCGTACAGACAGCCGGGGTCATCTTTTAAGCCTTATGTATATGCTCAGGCTTTTTATAACAGGTATTCTCCGGGTAATATTATTTATGATGTTAAAACGCAATTTGGCGGGGGTGAGCCGCCTAACAATTATGACGGCAGATTTCTCGGCCCTATGAGTATACGAAGAGCCCTTGCCCAATCACGAAATATACCCGCAATTAAAATGTATTATCTTGCGGGCGGGCAGGAACCCGTTTTGAACCTTGCCGAGAAAATGGGTATTGAATTTTTAACCAAAGATCGTGATTATGGTTGGCCTCTTGCACTTGGTACAGCTGAAGTTACGCTTTTGGATCATACTTCCGCTTATGCCACCTTTGCAAACGGTGGTAAACGGGTGCCGCCTGTGAGTATTTTAAAGATCACAAATGCACAGGGCGATGTTCTGGAGGAATTCGAGGAAGGTCGTGAATTTGAAGAAGTTCTGGATCCGCAGATTGCTTATTTGATAAGCCATATTTTGTCTGATTTGTCTGTGAGGCTCGGGCCTTCCATGACTGTAAACGGACAGGTTAATGCTGCAAAAACAGGTACTTCAAATAAAAAAGTTAATAATATCAATATACCGAGCAATTTATGGACAATGGGCTATACAACTCACCTTGCAACAGGTGTATGGGCCGGCAACAGTGATGACAGAGAAAGCGGCAATCTTGCGGCAACCGCAAACGGTTACGAGGGCGCGGCTCCTATTTTTAAAGATTTCATGACAAACGCACATTCCGTTAAAGGATATGAACGCGAGGAATTCCCAAGGCCTCCCGGGATTCAGACAGTCACTGTAAGTGCCGCAAGCGGACAGCTTCCGGGGTCTGCTACTCCCGAAGGCAGTGTAAGAAGCGAAATTTATGCCAGTTTCGGAATTCCTACGGAAGTGGACAGATCATTTACAACGGTACGGGTAGATAAACGAAACGGACTTTTGGCCAATGAATGGTGCCCCAAAGAGGAAGTTGAGGAGAGATCGTATCAGGTACATCATTCCATTGATCCTACAAACGAGGTTTGGGAAGCCGCTGTTCAGGCATGGGCCGCGGCACAGGCGGCAAAGGAAGAAGGCATACGTATAGGAGCGGCTCCGACGGAATATAGCCCTCTTTGTACCAAAGAACATCTTAATGCAAAACGCTCGATACGGATCACCGATCCCTCGAATTATTCAAAAGTTGAATCGGGCAATCTTGATGTTAATGTGAAAGCCAAAAGTGATTTTGAGATCGATAATGTTACTTATTATCTGGATGGCACACTGCAAAATACAAGCCGTACAGCACCTTACGCAGGCACATTAAGGATTTCGAGATTCCTTGAACCCGAATCAACACATACGGTCCGTGCTGTTTTAACGGATATACACGGCTATACGGCAGAATCAACAATCGAAATCAGAATAAAAGGCAAAGCGGATAAAGAAGAAGAAGAGGAAGAGGAAGAACCAACGGAAGGGCCCACAACAATCCCGTCGGATTATTTGCCGTTTGAAGAAGAAACCCCAACCGAACCGGAAGAAACAGTTTAAAACACTGTACAAATTGCTGTTAAAAAGCTAGCAAAATGTACAGCTAAACAATTTCAGAAATAAAAAGCCCTGTTCCGATTTCAACCAAACGGCTGTTTAACTGCGGGTTGTCGAAAATATAATCACGGTAATCTTTGAGGTCTTCGGAGTGGCTTATAGCGTTATCCGCCACTATTATGCCACCTTTTTTCATGTGAAAAAGATAGGTTGAAATATAGTATTTATATTCGAATTTTGTGGCGTCAAGAAAGAGCATGTCGAACATATCAGGTACTTTTACGTCGGGTGCGTGGCCGAAAAGCTGCTGAACAGTGTCTTCCACGCCCGCTTCGGCAAAATTTGCGGCTGCCATATCATAACGTTCTTTTTTTGATTCAATAGTGTACAGTTTACCGCCGGTTTTTCGTAAAGCCTTTGCAAACCGGAGCCCCGAATAACCGACCGAAGTTCCGATTTCAAGAATTTTTTTTATGTTGCGGTCGATTATTAAATCATGTAAAAACTCACCGGTTTCAGGGCTGATTGTCCAGTATTTGTTGTTGTTTTCTTCACGATTTATCTCCAAATTGTTTAATACGTTCTGTATTGCATCTGTTGTTTTCATATATTTCTCTGCTTTTTAAAAATAATTCCATATCAGAGGTGGTGCGTGCAATGGAATCGGCTTTTTTAAATACTTTTAATGAACGTGCATTAACATCATTTGCAAGCTCTTTAAGCTTATGAATTACAGCATCGTCATGTTCCCGTTCAAATCTGATTTTGAGTAATTTTTCATGTTGTTCCATGAGTTGCATATTAATAATACTTCAAATCCGAATCAATAGAAGTTATAATCCAGATACTATGAAAAATAATAGAAGAATTCCCGTAACGCTTTTTATAGGCGAAAAAAACTTTGTTGAAACGGGTAATGACAAAACCAAAACAGGTTATAAGCGTCATTACGAGGGCCCTTTTTTTGATGCTCTTGAGGGGCGCGTGGATTTTGATATAAAACATTTGTATCCTTTAAAAGGACGAAAGTATTCGGTATGGAGGCATTTGCTTAATCATTTTTATCATCCGATAAAGTTTAAAAAGGACTTTAAGGATGATCGTATAAAACACATTATGTTCAGCGAGGAAGCGTTCATGCTTAATTTTTTGCCTACCGGTAAAACCGTTGTGAGCTGCCTTGATTTGATTCCTTTGGTTGCAAAAGGCGAGGCATCACGCAAGTTCAGATGGTTTATTAAGTGGGCTTATAAAGGGATGTCCAAGGCTGAATATATAATCGCTAATTCCGAATATACAAAATTCGATATAATCAAACATCTTAATATTCCGGAAAATAAAATTTGCGTTGCTTATCCTCCGATTCGGGAAACTTTTAAAGTTGAAGGTAAAGCTCCGGACTCTTTTTTTATAAAACACGGTTTGCAGCCGGGTAAAAAATATTTACTTTATGTGGGCGCTCTTGATTTAAAAAGAAAAAACATAAACAATCTTTTGCGCGCGTTTAAAATTTTCAGAAGAAAGCATGTTGATATACATCTGGTGCTGGTAGGATACACAACTTTAAAAGGAGGAATAAACAATTTAAGCAGAAAAATTAAAAATCTCGGATTAAGCGGGAGTGTGCATGTAATACAGAATGTACCGGACGATCAATTGGTGGCTTTTTATAATATGGCGCATGTTTTTGTTTTTCCTTCGCTTTTTGAAGGTTTCGGACTGCCGCCCCTTGAGGCCATGGCATGCGGTACACCCGTTGTTTCATCCGATTCCACAAGTCTTCCCGAGGCTTTGGGAGACTCCGCGTTATTTTTTGATGCCCGCGACCCTCAGGCGATTTCAGATACAATGGCGCAGCTGGTAGAAAACGAGGGCTTACACGATAAAATGGTTGCAAAGGGTTTAAAGCAGGCGGAAAAATATACCTGGGAGCGGTACGCGGATGCTACTTATGAAGTTTATAAAAAGGTGAGGAAGTGAGGCGCGGGACTTTGTAAGTCAACCGATCCTCCTCACTTCCCCACGAGAGGCGATCAATAAGATTTGAATTGAGCTCATAGGCAGGCCGGAAATGGCTTGTGTCTTATAAATCACCTCTTATATTTGAACCGCCGCCAATGCATTTTTAGCATTGCAGCAGGTTACTTTAAGGGGAGAACAAAGAGCTTTCCCGGATTTCCAGGAGGCGGCCCGATGAAAAGCCTTATCAGCGCTTTGAACTCCCATAAATTTGTTGCTGTTTTGGTGCCCGGGAAGGGTGCGTAATCTGCTGAAACACCTAAAACAGTACAAACTTCATTGGAAGTTTATATATTATTTAAAATATGTCAATAAATACTTTTTTAATTCATGAAAAGCTTTGCCCCTGTGGCTTAGCCGGTTTTTTTCTTTTTCGCTTAATGCCGAATATACTTTGTCGCAGCCGATAGGCCTGAAGCACGAACTAAGAGGAATACCTCTGCGCAAAGGTGCTTCGAGCTCATGCGTAATTATGCCTTTGGTTTCACCCCTGAACAGCACAATCTCGCCGGGCCCGTCAATAAAAGCGGCGCAGCTTACGAATTTTGCACCCCTTTTTTTGTCCGGAACATCTTTCATAACTTGCATAAAATGTTCTATCCATTCTTCATCGCTTGCATTCTCGCCTGCGCCCCATCGTCTTGTTTTAACTCCAAGTTCATCCCGCAGCGCATCAATAATAATACCCGAATCTTCGCCGATAGTCGGATAACCGATTAATTCATGGTAATGAACGGCTTTTTGTTCCGCATTTTCCTCAAAAGTTTCTCCGGTTTCCTCAAAATAATCCTGCTGCATTTTTTCAGCAAATTCATTATGCTCCAGAAAATAAAAATCCAGATCAAGGCCTCCTATTACTTCTTTTATTTCGGAAAACTTTCCGGGATTAGTTGTGGCAATCAGCAGTTTTTGCATCGGGTTTCGCTTAATCGAACTTCTGTGTCACTGTCCAGTTTCCGTTTATTTCTTCATATAAATACCACCTTGATTCACCATTTGTAATTACTTCAACAGCAGCTTGATCTCCATTTAAATAGTGGACATTAACATCGCTCAGATTATCAGTAATTCCGAGTTTTTCCAAAGCGCTTTTGTCAAAATCGGGAGTGGTCGGAGAGATAGGCTCTCTGTAATGTTTGATTGTTTTGTCGGTTTCAATAAGAATGTCATCCTTGATTATTTCCTGAACTTTTTTTGTTGGGATTTCTTCGACAGGCTTTACAGTTTGCACAGGTTCGATAGTTTGC
>CAYFUK010000031.1:7106-9067 GCA_964346325.1 uncultured Candidatus Peribacteria bacterium
AGGCGCAGGCGTAACTTCAGGAGCTTGTAATGGTGCTATATTGGTAGTTGTTTCAGGTTCGGATTCCGTTTGAGTAGTTGGACCGCCTCCGGTAGAAACTTCAGGTTTTGGTTCGTGGGTTACCGTTTGCGATGGCGCGGAATCCTGCCGCGTATCAGTATCTCCATAATCAATAACAAGAGGTTTTATCTTTACTTCTCTTTGCTCGGGGATTTCAACATCTTCGATTAAAGGGTCATCTTTAACTGTCGCAGGTTCGGTTGCCCGAGGTGCGGCAGGCGTCTCTCCATTTTGATTCTCAGGAGAAAAATCCTCCTGCGGCATATCTATTTGTGCGTTTTGCAAAGCAAAAACTATAACAAAAACAGCCAGAATAGAGGCCGGAACTCCTATTAATTGCTTTTTCCATTTGCTCCAAAAAGACTGCTGCTCAGCATTTTGTGTCGAGGCCGGACCTTTCATCTGTTCGATTTTATATAAAAGCATTTCGCGCGTTGTAGCCCTGGAATGCTGATCCACTTCAATATTTTCAGCATTTTTTGCTTTAAGGAACAATTCCGTTATGTCGCTAAAGTAGCTGTTGTCGTGCATTATAGTTGTTTTAGGTCGTGTTTAGTCGGGAGTAATCCTTTAGCTTTTTTTAGAGTCCTAAAGACTTTAACACCGATATTTGAAACGGAAAGCCCCATAATATCGGCTATTTCTATATTGGACAGACCTTCAAAGAATTTTAATCTCATAATTTCGCATTCATCTTCATTAAGGTGTTGCATCATCTCGTTTATTTGATCCTGCGCAAGTGAGCCTTCGGTTTTTTCTTTTTGATTCTGTGATTTATCGCTTATATTGTATGCTTCTTCAATCGGTATATGTTTTCGTTTATTGGTTTTTCGATACCACTTGATCACATTATTGTGCGCTATTTTATAGAGCCATGAAGAGAACGGATAGCCCTGAAATTCAAAAGTTTTGATATTCTCGAGTGCATCCAAAAAAGTCTGGCTCGTTATATCGTGTGTTACATCTTTGTCGCCACCGCACCTGCGATAAATATACTTATAGATTTTTTCATAATATTTCTCATACAAAACAAGGAATCCGTCGGGATCTTTTTTTGCGTTTTCTATAAGCTGTTTTTCTTTTTTCAGGTCTTGTGACATAAAATACGCCTTAGGATAAGCACTTTCCCATGCTTTTTAAGAAGGTGTATTTTATAACAAACATCTCCCAACTTGTCAAGGTTCATTTTGCGTTTATCTTGCAAACTTTCACTTTTTATAAGCAAAAAACCTCGCGTGCATTACAAAAATTTTGTAGCCAGGCTATGTGACCTAGCCAGGCTACCTAAGGTAGCCTGGCTACCACGCCTAGCCTGGCTTACTTGCAATTCAACTCCGATTTCTATATATTTTTCCTGCATTTAATCACATAAACATGGCAAATTTAACGGATCTCACAAAAGGGCGTATAGTAAAAATAAATGGCGAACCTTATGTAATCACCTGGAGCGAATTTAAACGTAAAGAAGCGCAAAAACCCGTTATGCGCAGTAAACTTAAAAATATCAAAACAGGTCAGACTTTGGATAAAACTTTTTTGGCAGGGGAATCTTTTGAAATTGTTGATGTGCGAAGGCAAAAAGTGCAGTATCTTTATAAAGATGATTCCGCGGCTTATTTTATGGACGAGAACACTTACGAGCAATTTGAGGTTCCTTTGGATATAATTGAGGATTCGGTTGAATATCTTATTGAAGGTGCCAGTATTGACGGTGTGTTTTTTGAAGGGAAAATGATTTCTATCGAACTGCCTCCTAAAATGCAATTCGAAGTTAAAGAAACAACCCCCGGCGTTAAAGGCGATACGGCAAGCGGCGGCAAAAAACCGGCAACTCTTGAAACCGGCAAGGTTGTTCAGGTTCCGCTTTTTATAAACGAAGGGGATAAAGTTCGCATAAACAC
>CAYFUK010000031.1:9167-13847 GCA_964346325.1 uncultured Candidatus Peribacteria bacterium
GTACTCGGTACCTCAAGGTACTCGGTACCTCTTCTTACTTCCCTTTCATCTCAAAAACGCCGTCCCAATCGGACGCAGGAGGGAAATCACGCAACACCTCACAGCGCTGACGGTATAACTTTGAAGGTCCGTCATCAGGGTAAATCTCTAAAGCCGCATTAAATTCGGCAAGAGCATCGGCAAATTTGCGTTCGCCGTATAATTGCATTCCGGCATTGTACCGTTTCAAAAGTTCACGGCCTTCGCCGCTTAAAGCAGTATCGGCACGTCCTATAAGTTCATAAACGCGCACAGGCCTGGTTTTACCTTTCACGCGTAATAAGTCGAGCTTGCGCACAATAAATGCCGAACCTAAAGCCAAAGCTGTTGTCTCGCTTATCATCACACGTGTTTCGTACTTTTTGTTTGCGCCTTCAAGGCGTGAGCCAAGGTTAACTTCGTCGCCCAAAACCGTGTAGTCAAAGCGTTTCTCGGACCCCACGTTTCCCACTACAACATAGCCTGTGTTTATTCCAATGCGAAAGTCGGCAAGGGGTTTGCCTTCCGCCTTCCATTTTTTGTGAAGCCGCGGCAGACGTTCGCGCATTCGAAGTGCTGCTTCGCAGGCTATCCCCGCATGTCCCTCCATATCAATTGGAGCACCAAAGTAAGCCACAATCGCGTCTCCTACATATTTGTCCAGAGTGCCGCCAAGTTCCATGATTATGTCAGTCATTTCACTTAAATAATCATTAATCTGGCTAACCAGTTCCTCGGGTTTCATACCTTCGGAGATTGTTGTAAAGTTGGCGATATCACTAAAAAAAACCGTTACATTCCGCTTTGTTCCGCCTAAATGCAAAAGGTCGGGATTTTTTAAAACCTCCCTCATAACATTAGGGCTTAAATATCGTCCAAAAGCGTCTTTTATGTACATTTTGTCGCGCAGCTCGGCAAAGTATTTGTATGCCAGGGTCGCAACATAAGCCAGTGCAATCGTTATAAAAGGGTAGATCATATTCGGTATCGTACCCCGAGCGTACATCAGGTGCGCATAGCCGTAATACCCCCCGGCAATTCCCAAAATCACCGCACTTGCTATCCATATATTCAAAAACGAAAGTATAAAAGCAACCGCAAGAGCAAGCCCAATAATCCATAAGGTTTCACTAAGTTGCGATTGATTTTGAAGATATTCCCGATCAAGAATTGTTTGGATTGTATTCGCGTGAATTTCAACTCCGGGCATCTGAATGTCAGGATTTTTCGGAGTCGGGGCGTGATCCTGAACCATTTGGGTAGTTACGCCCACAAGCGCGATTTTATCGGTTAAATCGGGAGCATTTCCAAAATAAATATCTTTATAAGAAATTGAAGGATACTCATAAGGGTTGGCAAAATAATTTATCATTATTTCGCCGTCTTCAAGTGGAACTTCGTATGTATCAATTGCAGTTGGCGAGTACTGCTGAGCTATTTTTAAGGCAAAATTGTTTTCGAGCGGAGTTCGCCTTACTATCCCGTCCCTGTCGGCAAACGTGTTTACATTGCCCACTGCCGCGTTTTCAGCAAAAAGTTGTATGGGATTTTTGCCTTCAATAGCCGCAAGCACAACATTACCGTATTTTTTCAGGGATTCGGAAAATGCGATGTCAGCGGGATGGGAGATCGCGGGATGATAAACTTCAAGTTTTTCCGCTATTTTTTCCGGATTTTTGTTTGTGATAACCTCTTCGATTTCTCTTTTTGAGACAGTGTTTGATTCTTCGGCGAAGGTCAAGTCAAAAGCCACAACTCTTGCTCCGGCTTCCTCTAATTTTTCCAGTACTTCTTTGTGATATGTCCGGGGCCAGTCCCAGTATCTTCCCAGACGGTTTTTTGTGTTATCCTGAATACTCTCATCGTCAATAGCAATAATTACAATTTTGTCGGACGGATTGTTTTTTGTGTAAAGGGAATCCGCTATTTTAAGGTGCCAGGAATTCAGGGGATTTATATATGCTAAAGCAGCAGCTAAAATCGCCGCAATAATTCCTATGCCTAAAGTGTAGATGAGTTTTTTGACCATCCTTATATTTTAGCATAAAAAAGGGCATAAAAAAAGTATCCTCTTCGCTTATAAGAATTCAACAGGCATTAATCGGTGTCGATAATAAATGTTTTTGCCTGTTTGCTTTTTCTTTAATTTAAAAAACCGCTCAAACTTAAGAGTAAGTGTTTGAGCGGCGGTATTGCGAATGACTGACAAATAGGTGTTACAAAAAGGAGAATTAGTGGAGGAGTTGTGTGGCCGTCAGTTCATGTGGATGTCTGACCGGTACAGGAAGTGTGCGGCCTCGCCCGTTGTGGGAACCGAGCTCAAGTCCCCGATTCCTTCCGGGAGCAGGCCGGCTTCGCACCAGGCATTGGCCCAGCCACAGGCCCAGTGTGCTTCGGTGCACAGGTCGGTGCACCCGGGTTCGACTTCCGGCAGGCCCACCATAACTGCCGTTGTCTTCATGACCTCACCCCAGGTCATTGTGTCATCGGGCCTAAAGTTTAGTTGGGCGGGGTCGAGGAGCCCTACGTCCAGCATTGAGGTTGTGAGAACGCACTCGAACGTGCTGTTCTCGACATCATCAAACTGCGACACGCAGTCCTCGATGGGCATGATGAGGTCGTGGTGGGTTCCGAGCAGCAGCTCGGAAAATTTCACTCTGCTGATCGGCTCCTGCATGTAGGCGCGCAGGTCCGCCGTATAGCTGTACCAGGCGTTCATCGTGAGCCTCTCGCCGGGTTCCGGCACGACGGGGACGAGCCCCTTATCGCAGACCGTTCCGAAGAACGGGCGGTACCACTCGTCTGCCAGGAAATCCGCGCAGTCGACGAACTCCCAGGGAACGAATCCCACCAGCCTGGTGATCAGTTTCCAGACCTCAGCCTGGTAGACTTCACGCTCGGGTTCGAAGCGGTCCGGCGTTCCGCTTCCCGTATCCACGCCCATTTCCACTGAATAGTGGAGGGCCCAGCACAGGTACTCGTCCACGCCCTCCACGCCGACGTCCTCGTAGTAGTCGGCGGCGGGGCAGTCGGCCCCGTAGTCGAGCTGAAAGCCCATCACCTCGTTCACGAGGTGCTGGAAAAGGATTCGCCGTGTGAGGTACTCCGGCCGGGTGTTCTGGTTGTGGTTCTGGTTGACGTTGTCGTGCTGGTTCGTGTTCTCGTTCTCCGATCCGACACTCCTCGCGCCGCAGGCGACAGTGCACATGCACAGGATGGCGATCGTAAAAGTGGCATTTCTCATGTCTTCCTCCCTTTATGCCTTCTTTTTTAGAAGGCAGCTGTTTCCGTTAAAAGTTTTTGTGCCTCTTAATCTTAAGAGGCGTGCAACCCTAATTGCCAAAGATCAATCGAAGCTTGATTTTGCCATAATTATAATAAAATGTCAATAGCTGATTGGCTCTTTAAACAAGTCGGGTAAATTTTTTGTAAATTTTCAGCTTAAGCAAGGTAAAAACAGGAGTTTTCCAAAATGCACATTTGGAAAAGATAAAAAAGTGCGCATAATTGAATATATAACCAAACAAATATGCGCAACACAAATTATCTCTCAAAAGTTCTAAAATTGAAAGAGTATATTATTGAAAAAGTCGAAGACAAGGGAAAAGAAATGTATGTATATTGTCACTCGGGAAGAAGGGGAATGTGGTTTAAAAATCAATATTCAAAAAAAGTGTGCGAAACAAAAATTAAAAAAATATCACACATGATGATTTCAAGGGGAAATCCATAGGTTGAGATACATAAGTTATCAACATTACTCCAGGTGCCCAGTTGAAATTTAAGTCCAATTGAGCTTTTATTTGTTCCACTTTCTCCCAGGCCAAGACTGTAATACCATGTATTTACACCAAATTCCTCCGGGCAAGAGCTTCCTAACTATTATAGAGATTAGTGATATAAGCGTTTTGGGCATTCGCGTATAAGACATCAGGTTCAAGAGCAGGGAAAATCCATGCCCAGGGGTCTGATTGCAATGCAGCCATGTTCTCTGTGGAATTCCAACGAAATGCTACAAAAAGAAATCTGCCACCAATATCTGAAGACTCATTTGCGATCAGTCTTCCGTTTGAAGGCATAAATTCCGTAGCATAAGTTGGGCCACAATTTGTGGTTAAGGTGTCACAGGGAGCTTGTACAATAAAATGTACAGCAATCAAAATCGCAGGAAATGTGATCATAGGTTATTCCTCCAGACTCTTTTTGAATTTTTTGATTTCATCGTTAGGCCCTGACACAGTCACTGAGGACACCAAGATCGTTTCCGGTGTTTTAGGTGCTTGACTGAGGGCTTCCAGTTCAGATCTTTCTTGATCGGTTGCATCCTGTATATTTGGATTATCCGGATCATCAGGAAGTAGTTTTTTAATAAAATCAGTATTCTTTTGGTACGCTCGGATGAACTGCTCTGTTATTTCATCAGCATCATTTGACGGAGGCACTAAATGCAATTCCATCGTACGATTTTGAGCCTCAACTACTGTTAACTTTTTTATTGTGATTGAGTTCTCAATATTTTGCATAATTTGAGCTAATGGTTTAGACGGATTTATGCTAACAACTTGTTGAATGTTTGTACTATTGTTGTTTACGTTTGATGTGTTGTTTGCTTTGTAGGCATCGCCGCATCCTATTGTTGACAGGATCAGCAATACCAATATG
>CAYFUK010000032.1:0-13798 GCA_964346325.1 uncultured Candidatus Peribacteria bacterium
ATATTTTTTGCTGTTAAACATATACAAATTATGATATTAGTTATTAGTAATTAGTAATTATTATAATATGTATCGAACGCATACCTGTAACGAATTAAGCTCACAAGACAAATCAAAAAAAGTAAAATTAGCGGGCTGGGTACATAGAAGAAGAGATCACGGCGGCCTTATTTTTATTGACCTTCGCGACGGATACGGACTTACTCAAATAGTATTTGATCCTGAATATAATGAACCTTTTAATATTGGTGATGAATGCCGCGCAGAATATGTTATTGAAATTGAAGGAACAGTCAGACTACGCCCCGAAGGTCAGACAAATAAAAACTTTAAAACCGGTGAAATAGAAGTTTTGGTGAAAAAAGCGGCGATTTTAAATAAAGCCAAAACTCCTCCGTTCGAGGTGGATCAAGATAAAGAAGTAAGTGAAGAATTAAGATTAAAGTATAGATATATTGATCTCAGAAGAGAAAGAATGCATAAAAACATTGTTAATAAACACAAAATTTTCAGTTTTATAAGGCAATATCTCGATAAACAGAATTTTCTCGATATAGAAACACCGATGATGATCAAAGGAACCCCTGAAGGAAGCCGCGAATACCTTATTCCTTCAAGATTATTTCCCGGACATTTTTATGTTTTACCGCAATCTCCGCAGCAATTAAAGCAGCTGTTAATGATTGCATCATTTGATAAATATTATCAGATGGCCAGATGCTTCAGGGATGAAGATCTTCGCGGAGACCGACAGCCGGAATTTACTCAATTGGACCTGGAAATGTCTTTTGTTCATGAAGATGATGTTATACAACTAACCGAGGATCTGTTGATCGGTTTATCAAAAGAGCTCTACCCGGACAGAAAAATTGTATTTGAACCTTTTAAAAGAATTACGTGGCATGATGCAATGAATGACTACGGAAGCGATAAACCCGATTTAAGATTTAAAATGAAGCTTTCGGATGTTAGCGAAACCGTTGCTACAAGTGATTTCCAGGTATTTTCGAGTACAATTCAGCAGGGCGGTGTGGTTAAGGCATTAAGAGTAGAAGGCGGAGCCGATTTTACCCGCAAAGAAATAGATGAGCTTGAAGAAATTGCAAAAACTTACCGTGCAAAAGGTCTTGCATATATTAAATTCAACAAAGAAGGTGAGGTTGAAGGAGGAATTTCAAAATTCTTAAAACCTGACGAATTAAATAGTATAAAAGAACATACAAAAGCAAGAGAAGGAGATATAGTTTTCTTTGCCGCCGACCGGTTTCAGGTTGCCTGTGAATCACTGGGACAAGTCAGGCTTGCGTGCGCAAAAAAAATGGATCTTATTGATAAAGATGCACTTTGTTATGTTTGGGTAACTGATTTTCCAATGTTTCACTGGAACGAAGAAGAACAGCAGATGACAGCCGAACATCATCCATTTACACATCCGCTCGAAGAAGATCTTGAGAAATTGAATTCAAATCCCGAAGAAGTTCGTGCTTATGCATATGATATAGTTTTAAACGGTGTTGAACTTGGCGGTGGTAGTATTAGAATTCACGAACCGGAGCTCCAGGCCAAAATATTTGAATTATTAAAAATAACACCTGAAGATGCCGAAAAAAGGTTCGGACATTTATTAAGAGCATTTAAATACGGAGCTCCTCCTCACGGAGGAATTGCCCTGGGTATGGAAAGAATTGTAATGATATTGGAAAAAGAACCCAATATAAGAGAAGTTATGGCTTTTCCCAAAGATCAGCGGTCACGTGATTTAATGCTTGATGCACCCTCTGAAATGCCTGCCGAACAAGTGGCGGAAATGCATATTGATATACGAAAGCCCGTGAAATAAGGTATAATATAAATAAAGCTAAAAATAAATATGGAAGTTTTTTTAAGCATATTAATAGGGATTCTGATAATTGTCTCGGTAGCCGCGGGCTCTGTAACGCTTTTCAGAAAGTATAAAAATTACCAGAGAACTCTGAATATGATTTTTTTAAAAGTAATGGTACCGCTTAAAGAATCCAAAGAAGACAGAGAAAGAGAAAGTGAGGCTTTTTCAACAGGTAAAGATTTCAAGGATGTGCTCGGTATAATGACACATTTTTATACTTCGCTTCACAGTATTCATGAAAGCAGATTCAGATACAAGGCTCATGGTCAGGAATTTTTGTCCTTGGAATACGCTGTTTTGAATGGGGAAATAAATTTTTTCATTGTTTGTCCGGCGAAACTAGAAAATCTGATTGAAAAACAATTAACCAGTTTTTATCCGGATTGTTTTATTGAACGTGTTGAAGATTATAATATTTTTAATGAAAACTATAAATCGGGCGGAACTTATATGAGGCTTTCAAAGCCTTATATTATCCCTTTCAAATCATATCAAAGGCTTAATTCCGACCCTTTAAACAATATTGTTAATGCATTATCGAAATTTGATGAAAATGAAGGAGCCGGAATACAAATAATGATAAGACCGAAAAAAGACGGATGGCAGAAAAAAGGAAAAGAAGAAGCGGAAAGTCTTTTCAATAAAAAACAAAAGCATAGATCTCCGCTCAATCCGCTTTCATGGATAAGCGCTCTTTTTGATATGTTCTTAAAGCCTGAACAGACCGATCAACAAGCTCCCGATACGGCAAGAACAACTCCGGCAATGGAAGAAGAGGTTAAAGCGATCGAAGAAAAAAATTCACAGCCGGGATGGGAAACAATCATAAGGATAATAGCTTCCGCAAAAACGAAAAACGAATTAGATAATCATCTGACAAATATAAAAAGTTCATTTTCCCAATACACGAGCACTGAAGGAAACGGTTTTAAAAGCACTTACTGGCATTCAAATAAACGCTTAATAAAAGATTTTATATTCAGAAATTTCAGAAGATCACTGGTTTGCAGGATCAGACAAAAAAAAGATGTTTTGAGCTGTGACGAATTAAGCAGTTTATATCACATTCCGAACATAAAATACAATCAGTCCCCTTCAATTGCCTGGCAAAGATTCAAAATCGCGCCCGCGCCGGCAAATACACCTACCGAAGGTATACTTATAGGTCACAATTATTACAGAGGCGACAAAAAACCTATACATATAAAAAATGAAGACAGATTCAGACATTTTTACGTAATAGGGCAAACAGGTACGGGTAAATCTTCTATTATGCAGGTGATGATTCGCCAGGACCTAAAAAACGGTAAAGGATTATGTATTGTTGATCCGCATGGACAACTTATTGAAGATATTTTGCCGTTTATTCCGAGAGAACGCGCCGATGATGTTATTTATTTTAATCCCGCGGATCTTGAACGCCCGATTGGTATTAATCTACTTGAAGGAGAAAGCGATGAAGAAAAGGAACTTGTTGCACTGGATGCAATGAACATAATGATTAAATTGTTTAACGAAGAAGTTTTCGGGCCGCGCATTCAGGATTATTTCAGGAACGGCTGTTTAACATTGATGGAAGATCCCGAGGGAGGTGCCTTAACCGATATTGTTCGCTTATTCACCGATGATGAATATCAAAAGCTAAAAATTCAGCATGTTAAGAATCCGGTAATCAAATCATTCTGGGAACATCAGATGGCAAAAACGGGCGCCCGTGAAAAACAGGAAATAATCCCCTATTTTGCCTCTAAATTCGGGCAGTTTGTTACAAATACAATGATGCGTAATATTATAGGACAGACAAAGTCGAGTTTTGATTTTGCCGAAGTTATGAACAGCAACAAAATACTACTGATGAACCTTTCAAAAGGAACCACCGGTGAAATTAATTCGGAACTGCTCGGACTTATAATTGTGCAAAAAATCCAGATGGCCGCACTGCGAAGGCAAAAAACCGGAGAAAAAAAGGACTTCTTTTTGTATATTGACGAGTTCCAGAATTACATTACCGAAAGTATTGAAACCATACTTTCGGAAGCCAGAAAATATCGTTTGGGCTTAATAATGGCTCATCAGTATATTAAACAGCTTGAAGGTGAAGACGGTAAATCAAAAGTTAAAGATGCCGTATTCGGTAATGTAGGTTCAATGATGGCTTATAAAATCGGTGCGCAGGATGCGGAATATATGGCAAAAGAATTCGGTCCTGTTTTTTCCGAACAGGATTTGATAAATATGGATAAATATAAAGCGGTTATGAAACTGTCGATTGACACACAGCCATCAAAACCATTCAGCATAATACCTGTTAATCCTTACCTCGAAAAAGGCGATCCTGCCGTTTCCGAAGCTGTTAAACAATTATCCAGATTAACTTACGGACGCGACAAATCTTATGTTGATCGCGAAATTCTAAGAAGAATCGGAGCAATAATTTAAAAAATCTTTCATAAATTGTGAAAAAAAATTAAACAACAAGTTTTTTGTTATGTCTATATTATATAGAGGAAAAAAATTTGATTTTGTGGCATAATATAGTGATATAAAAATAAAAAAACAAAAATGCAAAAATCACATTCTTGTTACCTACACACAAAATTCATACTTTTAACAATACTTGGAATTGTTGCTTATTTTGCATTAAACCAAATAGCTCAGGCATCATACAAAGCAATGTTTACAATAAGTGCATATTACTCTCCCCTGCCCGGGCAAGAACGTTATGTTACGGGCAGTTACGAGGGTGACATCAGGCTTAACGGAAGCGGGGTTAACAGTGCGGACGGTACTCCGGTTTATCCCGGTATGATCGCTGCTCCTTCAAGTTATCCTTTCGGAACCAAAATGAATATTCCCGGTGTTGGAATGGTAGCTGTTCATGACCGCGGAGGAGCGATTGTTCATGCAGGTGAAAGAGGGCATTCTTATGATCGTTTGGACATATGGATGGGATATGGTGACAAAGGGCTTTCAAGAGCGCTTAACTGGGGGAAAAGAAGCGTTGAAGTAACAGTTTACGGAATTGATCCGGGTTTAAAAGAAAACGTATATTTGGAGGGTTTTACGGAAGCTGAAAAATTCATAAGAAACATAGTTACGGAACAAAAAATATTTAAAGATGATCTTTGGTACGGACAATCGGGCGATAAAGTAAAAGAATTGCAGCAATATTTAACCGATCTGGGATATTATAAAGGTAAACAGGACGGATTTTACGGTGACTCCGTATATAAGGCTGTAATGCAATTCCAGCTTGATGCTGATATTGTTGATGATGAAGAAGAATTCGGAGCCGGTTATTTTGGAGTAAAAACAAGAAGAGAAATAGAAGCTGCATTACTTAAAAAGAAAAAGAATAAACTGCCTGATTACAATTTAGGCAAAGATGATTCGGGAGAAGACGTGAAAAAATTACAAAAAGCACTCAAAAACCTTGGCTATGATGTGGAAGTAAACGGAGTTTATGATGATAAAACCATAAATGCCGTATTTGAATTTCAAAAAAACAACGACATTTTAATTGATGAAAATGACTTGGGTGCCGGTTATTTCGGCCCTTTAACTTACCGGGTTTTATCAGACAAACTTATTGCATTATCAGAGCCGGAAGAAGAATCCTTACAAACCGAAACAATAGTACAGGCGGATTTTGATGCTTTCGAAGCATCGTTACAAAAAGGAGATTCGGGTGAGGAAGTAAGAAGATTACAGGAAGAATTAAAAAAAATGAATCTGATTCGTATTCAGCCTACGGGTTTTTACGGAAAAGTTACCGAAAATGCGGTGTTTAAATTTCAGCAGCGTAAAGGCATTTTATCATCACGAACTGAACATGGCGCAGGGGTGCTTGGACCTATGACACAAAATGCTTTAAACAGCGTACTCGGTTACAGGGCGAATACAAGAAAACTGATTGCTTCCAAAACAGCTGAATTTAATCAAAATAAACAGGATATTTATATAGCTGAAAACACAAAAGAAGAAACCGACTTAAAAGTATTTATTAGCGACCTTGTATACGGGAGCAAAAACTCGGATGTCGAAACTTTGCAGAAAAAATTGAAAGATTTGGGATATTTTAAAGGTACCATTGTTACGGATTATTATGGAGATGTAACAAAAGATGCGGTTATTGCGTTTCAGTTGGATAGAGGAATAATAACTTCGGAATTGGAAGAAGGAGCGGGTAGAGTCGGCCCTGAAACAAGAGAAAAACTAAATACTATTCTTTAATATCCTCGGGTTTTAAACCTATCGGATCCAAAAGCTCTTTTTCAAGTGAATAATAAATGTCATATAGTTTTTCTATATCATGCATATTATCTTTCTCGGGATTATGCCTTTTTTGGCCTTCACCGAACCTTTCGGATAAAGATACTATTTTATCGTGCGCAACTCTTTTATCGGCATAACTCAATATCTTTTCTTCAAGTGTTTCAGGTTTATCATTCTTATTATTAAATGCTGCAAAATAATGCTTTTTAACCATTAATGCCACTTTATCTTCTCCTTTATCTTTTAAAAATTCATATGCCGCCTGCGAATGTGATTTGCCTTTATATCTGTTTCTTATTGAATCCCAGGTTATTTGATCATATTTTTCGGCATCCTCACGAAATTTTTTGTAGTTTTCTTCGGATAAATCAACAATTCTGAAAAGATCATGAAGTAAAGCGGCCGAATATAAATTCTCCAAATCAATATCATAACCTTTGCTTTTATATCTTTCAGCGATTAATTTGGAAACTTCATATACTTTTTCGCAATGTATGCGAATATTATCGGGCAAATGATGCTCCATTATTATGGATTTTGCTTCAGGAACCAGCATATTGTATTTTTAATAATCTTTTATTGGGATCATCCGTATGTTCAAACATTATTTCATGTCTGATATTGGGCAGATAATCCTGAATTTTTTCAGGCCATTCAATAATAATCAAATTTTCATTATTTTCCAAATATTCTTGCAATTCTTCAAGAAATTCAACATTAAGACTATCCATTCGATATAAATCAATATGAACAATTTTTTTATTCAATCCTTTGTATAAACGTATATAAGTATAAGTGGGACTCTTAATTTCATTTAAATTTGCGCCTAAAGCCAAAGAGATACCTTTAACAAAAGTGGTTTTACCCGCACCTAAAAGGCCTTTTAAAAGGATGATTCCGGGATTTTCGTTGTTTTTTAAAAACTCCCGCGCAATTTTTTGCGTTTCTTCTTCTGAATTTGATCTTATTTCACGGGATTTATCAGATGACGACATAGTTGAATTTTACCTTGAAATTTGATATAATATTATATTGAAAAAATAAAAATAAATCAAAATAAAAATGAAAAATTTCAAATACAAAAAACATCCCGAACATACAAAGCATTTTATGCAAAAAGCTGCAGCATGGTTTGCGATGTTTGTATTTATGACAGCTGCCGTTTTTATGGTTAACATGAATTACAGCGACTTTAAAGCGAGTATAATACCAAGCAGGAATGTGCCTGATTTTGATGGAACCGTACTGCCCGTTCAAAAAGCACCTGACTGGGTTGCTTTAAGTTCGGCTGAATACAATTATTCTTATAATCAGCTTCCTCCAAACAAATTAATAAATATACCCGAATATGATCCCGATAAATTAATAATCAGTACGGATAACCTAACATGGGGCAATCCACAGCATGATGCTATCAGAAATGCCAAAATAACTTATTCGGTTCCGTATATGGGTAATTACAAACTTGACGGAAGGGAATATTCGGGCAGTCATCTCGCGGTTGATTTAAAACTTCCGGAAGGAACGCCGGTATATGCCATTGCAAACGGACAAATAGAAAAAGTTTCTTTAATAAACAGCGGTTTTGGAAATCATATTGTAATTGAGCATCAAAATGCGCCAACTTTAAATAATCGGCAAAAAACGGAGACACTTTATTCAAGTTACTCTCATCTGGATTCAGTTAGTGTAAGTGAAGGCTCAATAGTTAAAAAAGGAGATTTAATCGGTTATTCAGGCGATTCGGGCCTATCAACCACGCCTCATTTACATTTCCAAATCGACAGATCTACAGCGGACTGGCATCCGTACTGGCCTTTTACTTCCCGTGAAGCTTCAAGTGCGGGTATGAGTTTTAGTGACGCGATAAATAGAGGTTTAAACCAAAACAAAGCTATTGCAAACACAATAAATCCGATGTTATATGTTCAGAAATATCTGGATGCAACTTCTTATGATTATGAGGAGCCGGTTTATGAAGAAGATGATGAAGAAGAAGTTTTAAACCCTCCCGATCCTCCGACTTCAAATAAAGTCATATCGGAAGATGAAAATAGTGACGAAGAAAAAATTCCTGAATCGGAATTAATTGTGGCGGATTTTGAAATTGAATCCCCTATTACTTTTGAACCAAGAGAACCAACTACGGTTACGATTAAAGCGCTGGATGCAAACGGAAATGTTTTAACGGATTTTGCTCCGGAATCACCGATGAGAGTCGAAGTAAAAAGAGGTTCCGCAGAAATTGAACCAAAAAGATTAAATCGAAATGATTTTAATAACGGAGTGGCAAAAATACTTGTTACATCAAGAAGCACAAGGCCTGTTCAGTTAAGAATCAAATCGGACACAATTATAAAAGACAGCGAAACAATGTCAAAAAACAGTTTGTTTGCAGATATTGGAGAAATACACCCGCATTACAGGGCAATTAAATTCCTAAAAAACGAAGGAGTGATTGAAGGTTACCCGGATGGCACATTTAAACCCGACAATACGATTTCAAGAGTTGAAGTAATTAAATTCATTTTGGAAGGCATTGATGCAGACTTAAAATACGCCAGATCTTTAAATTTCAGTGATACGGATAGGAATGAATGGTATGCGGGATATCTCTATACAGCAACGGAAAACGGTGTTGTTGAAGGTTATCCTGACGGAACTTTCAAACCTTTAAATTCGGTAAAAAAAGTTGAATTTCTAAAAATGCTTATTGAATCAATGAATATAGATGTTAATCCGAATGTAGGACGATTCACATTTACCGATGTTAATGAAGATGAGTGGTATGCTCCATATGTGAAATTTGCCATTGATAAAAACCTGATAGATGTTGAAGGAAGAGAATTTAAACCAAATGAAAAAATGTCACGAGAACAGGTTGCTGAAGCGATATATCGTGTAAAAATACTTACAGAGACAGGTGAATCCAAATTCTCAGCAAATATTGCAAATGAATTTGAAGCGAATTTCGGATAAATTCTATTGATAAAAACTAATCTTATAATGTAAAGTTTATAGGAATTTTATATTTGAATATGAATGATCAGGAAAATAAAGATACGCAGGATGTAAAAGATATATTTAAAAAACCTGAAGAACAACCTGAAGAATCGGCAAAAGAGGACCAAAAAGCGAAACCTACCACTAAACCCGAAGAAAAACCGCCAAATAAAATCATTGGTTTTATTTTGGATCTTGCTTTAAATTTGGTAATTGTTTTTGGTCTGGTTTTTTTGATTCAGAATTTCATTGCATCGCCATTCAAGGTTTTCGGCCCTTCAATGTGTGACACTCTAAATGAAATCGACGGGGAATGCGCTCAGGGTTACGGAGAATATATAATTGTAAATAAACTTGTTTATCAGAATTTCTTTGGCTGGAGCATGAACAAACCTGACAGAGGAGACATTATTGTATTCCATCCGCCTCACACTGACAAAGATTTTTATATAAAAAGAATAATAGGTATATCCGGTGACACAATAAAGCTTATTGATGGGGAAATTTTCTTGTTTAACGATGAATATGAAACAGGATATGAACTTCCCGAACCTTATTTAAATGAAACAAATTCAAGCAATACTTTGCCAAGTACAAATCGGGTAACCACTTTTACCGTTCCCGAGGGCGAATATTTTGTTTTAGGCGATAACAGGCAAGCCAGTACGGATTCAAGAAGCTGTTTCAGGGATGCTTTTCAGGGTGGTTGCCGCGGCGAAGAAGCTTACTTTTTACCGCACGAAAATATTGAAGGAAGAGCATGGGTTGTTTTGTGGCCGTTCAGCAGCATAAGGCTTATAGAACAAGCAGAATATTTTGAATAATTTTTTATAATAAATTTTCCACCAAAACAACTTGACAAAGTTGTGTTTTTAGTTTAAATTTATTACCTTTATTTAATATTGTGCAATAAATTCTTATAATGAAAAGCTTAATGTATTAATACAATCGGATTAATTTAATTCTCTATAACAGGGCAA
The DNA here is from genome assembly GCA_964346325.1 of uncultured Candidatus Peribacteria bacterium. GTDB lineage: Bacteria > Patescibacteriota > Gracilibacteria > UBA1369 > PNNO01 > JAUVDZ01. The sequence continues at coordinate 10,144 of CAYFUK010000032.1, forward strand.
ATTATGCCTTAATGAGAATTTTGCTCTTTGAAATACAGCTAAATTTTTACACCGGGAGAATACCGCCTGATTAAACTTTCAGGTTCTCATATATATCTGTGGAGTTTAACAGTTGGTACACTCTCGGTGTCTGTAACAGGAACATCCGGTTCATACAATAATGTACGCGCCGGATTTAAATTTGAACCGGCATTTTTGCCAACAACAACGCCGGCTAACAAGTGCCGGCAAGGAGGAAAGAGTCATGAAACGGTTTTTCACCCTGGCCATGGGGTTCATGGTCATAACCGCTTTGGGTTGCGGGGAGGACAAGAAGGTCGAACCGCAATTCAAGCAGGCAAGACCAAGACCGGCCAATGCCGCCGAGATCAAGGCGGCGGAGGCCAAGAGATTCGAGGCACAGGCCAAGAAGATCAAGGCCGAGGCCGAGCGTGACCGGGAGCGCCGAATGCTCATGGAGAAGTACGACTTCGACAAGGGCGCAAGCGCCAAGCCTGCGACGATGAAGAAGAAGGGCCACAGCCCCCAAACCATCGCCCACACCAAGGGCGGCGGCACGGTGCAGATCACCGTGCCCAAGGGGTGGCAAACCGCCCCGAAGCGCTTCAAGCGGTGCACCATGCTCCGCTCGGAGCAAAAAACTCTCGTGTGCCGCGTGGATGGAACCCCCAAGTTCTACGACGCGTGCATACTGAAGCCCCGGCGCAGCCGCACGGTCTACGTCGGGGGCGTGGTCGGGGGCGTGCGAATCCTCGGTGACGAGGAGGAGTACACGCGGGAGGAAATCGCCAAGTTGGGCGAAGAACTCCTGGGTCTCCTGCCCAGGGCAACAGGAAATATCAATATTTCCTGTTGGTCAATACCACTAAAACGCGTCCTGCGCGGACGCAGCTACTACGCCAGCAAGCGTCGGACCCACCGCCGCCGTAACAACGGCAACCCGGCGTCCAAAAGCTGGGTCAAAGAGAAATTCGCCACCAAGCGCGACCTGCGCAAAGTGGAGAAAGAGAGCAAAGCGGCGGATCGACGCGAACGCCGCGAGCGCAAAGCGGCGGATCGAGATCTGCGCGCAATGTACCACAAGGTACGGCGCGCGGTGCAGCCGGGCAACACACCCAAATTTTAACCTCCCTCCTACAGACACCCACCCCGGGGAGGCGGTCACAGCAAGTCTGTGACCGCCCCCCGAATCCCTTCCAAAAATATAACCAAAATCCGCATGAACAAATAGCGGCTATTTAATGTATATAAAAATTATTGCTCCTGGCGTGCAACAAAATACATCTCAATCAAAGAAACCGATAATATAAGCAGAAAACCCGACCACCAGTTCAAAACACCTATAATTAAAAAGAAAACACAACCAAGGGCAATAACAGTAAGTTCAATCCCCTGTCTGAATGCAATTGATATATGATTTGAATAAATCTCATTTTTATTGAGCCACATTCTGAAATAAAAACCCACGACAGTAAAAGTGCATGCCAAAGCAAAAAATAAACTTACAAAAAACAATCCCAATGCAAGCCCGGTAGACTCAAACGGATCAAGTTTATTTAGAACAATGAACCACGCAATCCAGCTTACAATTCCCGCTATTCCCACGAATGCCAAATATCTGTTATGAGTCATAATTTATTAATTTTTAACATGTGGGTGCTTTTCGTAATATTGGCTTAAATACAAAGCCACCAATATTACGAGCGAACCTGTTCCAATAAAATAAACCGAATATATATTAATCCTTTCTACAACAAACTGCAGCAGAAAAGAATAAAACGAAATCATTTCATTTAAATCAACCGTTATTAAACCGGGTAAAGTTTCCGGAGTAATTACAGCTGAAGGAGCCTGCTTCAATAATTGCCCCGAAATCAGGGCAAGAGCTCCTCCCAAAACAAAAGAACCGCCCATAAACTTCATTACTCTCGTATAAGGTTTATAAATTATCAATGTCATCAATAAAATTATGATAAGCATAAACAAAGGCAGAATCATTTGCGCGTAATTAAAGATGAACAGCAAGTGCTTAAATTCAGTATTCGGCTTAAACTCACCGGGTATTGCATCATTAAGATCTTTTTCCATTTCTCTCGCCAAAGGTTTTTCTACCTGCTCTTTTCCGATTGCCGATGGAATACATTCGGGCAGAGAACCGTTAAACTCAAATTCTTCAATTTCTTCTTCCGGTTCACAAACCGGTATTTTACTAACTATTATACCGGAAATATCAGAAGACATTTCAGGAATATTTTGTTTTAAGGGCATTAATGAAAGATCAATCTCCCCTTTTTGGCGATCTTCGGAAAGATTGTTCATCTGAGTTACAAAATCGGTAATAATTTCCTTAAAAGCATCAAACTCAAAATATTCACGGGTTATTTTTTCAATTTCCTCTTCAGTAAAATATTCATCTACAAATTCATCTTGCTTTATTTGCTTCCGAAAAAATGACAAAAAATATTCATGCGACTCTTCAACCACCGGCCCCTCGTAAAACGAAGGATTAAAATATGTTTTAACAATACTTCTTATAAAAAATGTAGGAACAGTTACAAGCCCGAAAATAAGCACAAGTAAAACAGCAACGGCAATTCTTAACTTCATAATATTTAGCTTTAGTTTGTTGTGTTTTAAAGATTATCAGGAATGAAGTTCTTAAACAAGTTTATTAATTTTTATGTCGGAGTGATCGGTGTTGACGTTTATCATGAGCCGGAATTATCTTCCAGACCGTTTCTTTTTGAAGTTTTCCCGGCAAAGTAAAACCGGCTGCTTTTTTATGTCCGCCCCCGCCGAATTTTGCGGCGATTTCTTCAAGATCAACTTCATCGTTTCTTGTTCTGAACGAACCTTTTACATTCCCTTTTTCATCCTCATGTAATAAAACCGTGAATTTTGTTTCGGGAATGCAATTAATAAAATCAATCGCACCCGAAAGTTCATCGTGTTCGGCTCCGCATTCATCAAAATCCTGCTGCGTTACCACCGACATAGCTACTCCGTCTTTATTAATTTTAAGATTTTCCAATACTTTTCCCCACAATTTCAAAGTTGAAACCGGAGTAGTATTAAACAAATTTTTGGAAACATCAACAATTCTGCCACCGTAATTCATTAATTCACTCGCAATTTTTAAAGTTTCAGGTGTTGTGTTCTGATGCATAAAACTGCCGGTATCGTTATAGATTCCGGTTAACATAGCGGTAGCGGATTGCGAGGTTATTTTATAATTTGCATATTTAAAAAATTTATACAGAATCATGGTTGTTGAAGGGGTTTGCGGATCAACCAGATTTACAGTACCGAAATTATCGTTTGAAGCATGATGGTCAATATTAATAACAGGTACTTCTCCGCTGAAAACATCAGGATATATTTCATGATAATTAGTCATATAAGAAGCTCCGGCATCACAAACAATCAATAAATCATATTCCCTGTAATCAAATTCTTTGATAAATGAATTTACTTCGGACAAATAGGAATATCTTTCGGGAATTTCATCTATACATGCCATTGTTATTTGTTTGCCGATATCCGTTAATGCATATTTCAAAGCAATACAAGAGCCCAGAGTGTCGCCATCAGGTCTTCTGTGAGCAATAAGCAGAATTTTTTCCGCTTTTTCGATTTGCCTCTTTGTCTGCTGAAA
>CAYFUK010000033.1:0-13752 GCA_964346325.1 uncultured Candidatus Peribacteria bacterium
AATATGTAATTAAAAGAGACAAACTGGAATATATACTTGATGCAATTTACGATTTCGAGGAAATATTCGGAATGAAGGTTCTTCATGCTGAATATAAATCAACAGAACGTGAAGTTCATCTGAAAACGGAAAAAGAATTTGTTGTCTGGCTGGATACATCTTTAACAATTCAGGAGCAATACGGCAAACTCAAAAGCGCTTTGGACCGACTGAACATATTCACGGAACCATTGCAATATATTGATTTGAGAATATCCAGTGTAAACGGAGAAAGGGTTATATATAAAAGACGCTGATTCGACCATCGATTATTGACTTTTGACTATTGACTTGTGACCTTTGACTATATATTCTTTCGAATGTCAGAGGTTAAACAATAAAAGTCACCTTATGATTTGGGCAATAATAGGAGTTTTGGTAGGAGTTATAATCGGATTGGCGGTAAATATTCCAATTCCGATTGAACTGACAAGATACACCGCTGTTGTAAGTATAGGTATTCTGGATGCTATTTTTGGTGCAATAAGGGCGGAAGTCACAAAAGATAATTACGATGCCATGATCTTTTTAACAGGTTTGTTTTTTAATATAATTCTTGCAATAGCGATTACTTATCTGGGTGATAAGCTGGGGCTTGATTTATATCTTGCGGCAACGGTTGTATTTACATTAAGAATATTCACTAATGTTGGCATAGCCAGAAGAGCGCTTTTGCAAAACTTTATGCAGAAAAGAAAGCAAAAAAAAGCATTTAAGTAGGACAAATAATCTGATATAATAAATATCCGATAAATTTAACAAAAATAAAATGGCGAAATCTTCAAAACTGGCACTATTACAAGAAATGATCGAAAATGCGGAATCAAGTTTACGTTCAGCTAAAGCACTTCTGGTTGATTTGGGGTTGAAAAAATCCGATTTAAAAGAAAAATACGAAGAATCAGCCGAAGAACTGACCAGTACGGATTCACCCGAAGGAAAAATAATAGAAGGCGTATTTAACGGGCAGGAAATGATAGGTCCGGATAAAAGACATTATCCTGTTCCGGCAAATTATGCGAGTAAATCAAAGCTTATTCCGGGTGATGTTTTAAAGTTGACTATACAGGACGACGGTTCATTTGTTTACAAACAAATAGGCCCGGCTGACAGAAAGAAAATTGTGGGAACTTTAACACAGGAGGACGGTCAATTTAAGGTTTTATGTAAAGGTAAAGCGTATAAGGTTCTGCTTGCTTCCGTTACTTATTTCAGGGCGGAAATCGGTGATAAAGTTACTTTAATCGTTCCCAAACACGAAGACAGTGAATGGGGAGCAATAGAGAATGTTCTGCCACAGGATGAAGAACATGAAGAAGGAGAAGTGGACCTTAATACATTCTAAGAATGGCTTTTTCATGGGACAAAGTAAAAAGACCCATTCTTGCCCTTGCTCCAATGGAAGGCTATACGGACTCTGCTTTCAGACAGCTTGTTAAAGAATATGCACCTGAAGTAATTTGTTTTACCGAATTTACATCAGCTGATGCATTAAAATACAACAGTAAAAAGTCTATCGGTAAAATCGGGTTCAGTAAAAAAGAGAAACCTTTGATAGTTCAGTTGTTCGGTAAACACCCGGAGCATTTTATTGAAGCGGCAAAATATGCTGAAGATATGGGTGCTGACGGAATCGATATTAATATGGGTTGCCCCGCTAAAAACGTTATAAATTCACAGCACGGCTCAGCATTGTTAAAAAATCCCGTGCTTGCATATGAAATAGTTGAAAACTTAAGCAAAAACACAAATCTTCCGGTTTCAGTCAAAATGAGAACAGGCTTTAAAGAATATGATGAAAAGTCGTTTATGGATTTTTGTTTAAATCTTGAAAAAATCGGTGCAAAGGCATTAACAATCCACGGCAGAACAACAAAACAAGGTTATACGGGCCTTGCCAACTGGAATCCTGTTTATAAAATTAAAGAAAAAGCGGGAATAACAGTTATTGGAAACGGCGATGTAACATCACCCGAAATTGCTCTTGAAAAAATCCAAAATCTAAATGGCGTAATGGTGGGAAGAGCAACTTTTGGCAATCCTCTTATAATGAGAGAAATATATGAAGCTTTGCATCCCGAATATAAAAAATTGGAAAATAAACCGGATTGGTTTGATATTGCAAAAAAACATATTGAATTAAGTGTTAAAACCAAAGGAGAAAAAAAAGCCATGCTGGAGATGAGAAAGCATTTAGCCGCTTATATTAAAGGATTCCCCTATGCGGCAAAATACCGTGATAAGCTTGTAAGAGTTGAAACAAAAGCAGAGGCGCTGAAATTATTAAAAGAGATCAAAGAAAATTCCCTTAAATAAGCCTTAACTTGTTGATATTCCGGCTATATTATGATATAATAATATGAATTTAATATAAAAATAAACAAATGGAATTAAAACTGTCTAAAATATTCAGAACAGCAATTCAATATAATGCTTCCGACGTATATATTACAACGGGTTCAAAACCCATATTAAGAATAAACGGAGACTTGATAAGGATTAAGGAACATGAACCTTTTTCAAAAAAAATGGCTGAGGAATACCTGCTCGAAGTAATGAACGAAGAACAAAGAAGGCGTTTTTCTAAAAAACTTGATATGGACTTTTCGTTGGATATTGAAGCAATAGGCCGTTTTAGGGTTAATATGTTCGTTCAGAGAAAAGGCATAGGTGCCGTATTCAGAGTTATCCCGAATAAAATATTTACAATGGAAGAACTTAATCTTCCTCAGCAGTTAAAAAGAATACCAAACTTTAAAAACGGACTTGTTATTGTTACAGGGCCAACAAGTTCGGGTAAATCTACCACTCTTTCATCTATTGTAAATGAAGTAAATATAACTGAAGCAAAACACATAATTACTATTGAAGACCCTATAGAATTTATTCATGAATCAAAAAAATCCGTAATAGACCAAAGAGAAGTGGGATCCCACACTTTGAGCTTTCAGCGTGCATTAAAATCTTCATTACGTGAAGATCCGGATGTAATACTAATCGGTGAAATGCGTGATCTTGAGACAATTTCGCTTGCAATAACCGCTGCCGAGACAGGACATTTGGTGCTTGGCACACTTCATACAAGCGGTGCCGCCAAATCGATCGACCGTATTATTGATGCATTCCCAAGTGAACAGCAAAATCAAATAAGAACACAGCTCGCGGAAGCTTTAAAAGCTGTCGTATGGCAGAACCTTTTAAAAACAAAAGACAGAAAAGGCCGTATAGGAGCTTTTGAAATTCTTTTCGGGAATCATGCAATTGCAAACATGATAAGGAAAGGAAACACACACCAAATAAATTCGGTACTTGAAACAAGCACGCAGGAAGGCATGCAGACAATGAAAAAATCTCTTGAAGACCTAATGCAGGCGGAACTTGTTGACGAAGAAGAAGCGCTTTCGTACATGCCGCGTGAAATTGATGAAACAGAGGGAGGAGAACAATAAACAAATCGTAAATGAATGGAAATAGAAACAAAAATAAAAGTTGGTTAATCAAAATAGTGGCACTGGCGATTATCGTTTTTTTTAATGGAGTTGTATTCGGAAATGCTGTTATGGCTCAAGACCCTGTAAGCGAAGATCTAGACAATATAGGTCCGGAACCAACAATGGAAAGTATAGAGGATGAGGGTGATCCTTTTGGTGAAGGTATAGATGATATGGGTCCGGCACCAACCGCTGGAAGCGAAACTGGTGATGATAGTGCTTTTAGTGAAGGAATAGACAGTGATTGCGGTAACGAAGTAATCGATCCCGGAGAAGAATGCGATGACGGTGAAGGTCAGGGTGATGATGTTGACCGATATTTAAATCCTGAAGCAAGTGAACGCGAAAGACAGTTCGATTCATGTTTTAAGTGTGAATATGTGGATGTTCCTTATGAATTCAATGTAACAAAATACTTAAAAATAGCCGAAGGACAGACATATCTTGAAAAAAGCGAACAAACGGACAGCGGCGTTAATATAAAAAAAGGTGTTATTTACTTTATAATTACGGGAATTGAATTCGCCACAAAAATAATTAGTGCTTTTGCGCTGTTATTTATTATTGCCGGAGGAATAGTTTTAATGGTTTCAAGCGGAAATTCATCTTTGCAGCAAAAAGGAAAAAGACTCATTTTATATTCTATTCTGGGGCTTGTAATAGCATTTTTATCACTAATCATTGTAACAAGCGTACAATCAATTTTTTATACAACCTAAAATGAAAAAATTCATAGCATTAATAATCAGTTTTGTAATAATAATCCCGACATTCAGCGGTATTGCTTTTGCAAATAATGAAACCGGGGGAAAACAAGAACAGGAAGATATATGTTCAAAGATCGGTTCAACCAGTGATACATCTAAAATGTATGTGATTCTTGAAGAACCACTTGGAGGACCGGATGCTATTTATTGTTTCAGGGTTTGTAACAAGAAAGTGGAAGATAAAAGAATTTGTAAAATTAAATCAGAATGCAAAGGTGGAGGAGATTTAAGTCAAAATGTCACTTGCCAAAGAATCCAAATTATTGAAGCGGATTCCGGTGTTAATTTATTGTACCAGTATGTTGGAATGATATATTTTTGGGCTGCTGGAACTATAGGAATTATTGCAGTATTAACAATTGTAATAAGTGGAATGCAAATAATGACAGCAGGTGGAGATTCCGGCAAAATCGATCCAGCAAAAACAAGAATAACTCAGGCATTGTTCGGACTTGTAATTTTATTTTTATCGGGATTGATTCTTTATACAATTAACCCTACGTTCTTTGTTTAAGTTTTTTAGACAATTGGGACTTGTAATGATATTGAGTTTAATACTTGTATTTTCAATTAATACAGCCATTGCTCAGTCAGAATCTTATGAAGAATGTATTAATGCATTTCAAAACGACAGCGCTAATTATGCGGGCTGTGACCAATTAAAACAAGCGTCTGAAGAATGCTTTCAAGAAATTGAAAATGCTGAACAATCTTGTAACGCAAAATTTGAAGAAGATAAAAGTATTTGCGAGAGCATGCTTAATTTTGAATGTGTTGATGAAATTGAAGACAAGATATCTGATTGTATAAAAACATTAAAAAGTGATCAAAAGCGTGCAGAATGCACAACGAAACAAGAGAAATATGATACATGTATTAATAGTGCCAATGAAGCCTTCGAAAAAATCTGCAGACAACAATTCCCCGAACAAAACGAACAATCAAAAAACCAATCAACCTGCGGCAACGGAATTCTTGAAGAAGGCGAAGGCTGTGATGACGGAAACACAATGAGCGGAGACGGCTGTGATGAAAACTGCATGTCAGAAGAAACACTACCTCCTTCGATCCCCGGTATAAAAACACTACCCGGGCCCGACGCCCCTACCGTAGGTAATGTAAGCCCCTATTTAATGTCGAACTTTTTGCCGCGTGTAGCAAGAACAATAATTTCTTTCGCTATTGGAGCGGCTGTTTTGGGATTGATAATCAGTTCGATCATTATGTTTACCGCTTACGGCAATGAAGAAAAATACACGAATGCAAAAAAAGGATTATATTTTTCCATGATAGGGCTTGCAATCAGCTTGTTGGCATTTGCAATTGTTCAACTTGTATTCTTTACCGGATTTCAGATCGGAAATATAAGATAAAAATTATGAAAATAAAAAAGCATCTAAAAAAAGCAATTTCAATAGTAGTTCTGATAACCGCGATTATTCCGAATACTGTTTTTGCACAGCCGCAGACAATTCCGGAAAAACCAAAACCGAATATCGATGATCTTTTATATAAATATGAATCCGGTTTTACGGATCAGCCGACAACAACCGATTATATTGCTTCGTTGCCTGAAGAACAGGAACCCGGCCAATTGCTTGCACAGGTAATATTTTATTTACTTATTGTGGCAAATATTCTTGCTTTTATATCATTTTTAATAGCAGGTGTTATGATGATAATTTCACAGGGGAATGATGAAGATTTATCAAAGGCCAAACGAATTTTCACGTATACACTTATAGCACTCGTGGCTTGCGCCACTGCTCTGGCGCTGGTAACGGGTGTATCAAAAATTCAGTTTTTTAATCCTTAAAATGTTTAAAAAATTAATTACAACCGGGTTTTTAACATTTATTTTAATACTTTCGGTGCAAGTAACTTTCGCTCAACGCGCGATTGATCCCGAATTGAAGCCTCAAAACGCGCCGGGTGTACCTTTAACCGGTCCGGGATTTGTGGAATGCATGGAAGAAAATCAGGATGACAGGGAAATCAAAAGCATATATGAAGAAATTCAGGGTAAAAATCAGGATGAAATAGACCAAATAATTGAAGACAATAAAAAAGTTATACAAAAATACTGGGATACAAATTCTCAAATGTGCCGCGGTCATGAAGAAGAGCCCATAACCGCATTTATTCAAATAATTGCAGGTGCTCTGCTTATGCTTACAGGTGGAATTGCGGTAATAGTAATTGCTGTCGGCGGGGTTATGTATATTGTTTCGGGCGGTAATCAGCAGCAAATGGAATATGCAAAAAATACTTTAAAATACGGATTTATCGGAATGGCTGTTGTTATATTTTCCTATTATATAGTTCAGTTTGTTCTGCAAATCATTATTGGTTAGTTTCAAGCCTGGGAAACAACTGCTCACATTCATTTATTTTTTCACCCGGTTTTAAAGCGCCCCACCTTCCAACAAGTGCAAAATCCTCTCCCAAAGGTTTTTTATTAAAAGCGCTTAATATTTTTTCGGATGTCTCGGGTATATAAGGATACAAAGCATACCCCACATGCCTCAAGGTTTCCAGTAAATGATACATAACATCCGCCAGTGCCTGTTCATCTTCTTTGGCTAAAACCCATGGTTTGTTGTCTTCAATATATTTATTGGCATCATCTATTCCGGCCAAAACTTCTTCAGCTGCTTTTTTTAAATCAAACTTATTTATATATTCATGATATCTGATCCACATTGCCTCGGTTTTTTTTATGAATCCTTCATCGGGATTTTTTGATTCGGGAACTTTTCCTTCAAAATATCGCTGGGTCATTTTGACTACACGGTTCATCAAATTACCAAGATTGTTCGCAAGTTCCGAATTATAAATTTCTTCAAATCTTTCGTATGTAAAATCACCATCTTCTGTTGTGGGAATTTCACGCAATAAATAATAACGCAATGGATCCGTACCGTATTTTTCAACAACATCAAAAGGGGAAACAACATTATTCAAAGATTTACTCATTTTATGCCCGCCGCTTGAAATAAAACCGTGTATAGGAATCATTTTCGGAATTTCAAGACCCGCTGAAAGTAAAATTCCAATCCAGATTCCCGCATGAAATCTTACAATATCCTTACCGATGACATGAGCGTCGCACGGCCAGTATTTTTCAAACAAAACCCCTTCATTTTCATAATCCAAAGCAGTGATATAATTTGATAATGCATCACACCAAACATACATTGTGTGTTCGGGATCATTCGGTACTTCAATGCCCCAGTTTAATTTTTTTTTGGGCCTCGAAAAACTAACATCATGCAGCCCTTTTTTTGCTACATTCAAAAATTCTTTTTTGCGAAAACCCGGTTCAATTTTCAATTCATCGGATTCGATCAGTTTAACAATTTGTTCCGAATATTTTGAAAGTCTGAAGTAATAATTCTCTTCACTGAATTTTTCTACCGGTTTTTTATGAATCGGGCATTTTCCTTCTTCAATATCCTTTTCTGTCACGTAAGCTTCGCAGCCCTTGCAATAATAGCCTTCATATCTGTCTTTATATATATCTCCCGCATCATAGAGCTTCATCCATAATTTTCGGGCTCCCCTTTTATGACGGTCTGAAGTGGTTCTGATAAAATCATCATAGGAAAGATTAAGCAATTCTTTTAATTGTTTATTTTGATCAGCAATATTATCAACATGTTTCTGTGGTGTAATTCCGAGTTCATCTGCCGTATCGTAAATTTTCATTCCGTGTTCATCCGTACCGGTCAAAAAATAAACATCATCTCCCAGCATACGACGATACCGTGCCAGACAGTCTGCCTCGATTGCTTCCATTGCAAAACCTATATGTGGCTTTGCATTTGCATAGGGAATACTCGTTGTCACGTAAAATTTATTCATGACTCTATTTAACCTTTATTCTGAACGATTTTCAAGATAACCTTTTGGAGTCTGCTTATCACCCTCACCTCCTACCTGTGTTCTGTACAGTGAATAATTGAAAACAGGCATAAAAGTATCGGGCTTTATAAAGGCTTCTATTTGCTTTCTTAAATTGCCCAAACTGCCGGTTGATTTTATTTTTGCAAAATCTCTTGTTGTATATTCGTTATTATTGGGAATTAAAATTCTGTAATAAATTTTTGCATTGTTTCTTCTTTCAAAATCGGAAAGCCCTTTTAAAAACTTAGGATTCATAATATTTGATAAAGTCAGATAATTCGTGTTATGACAATCCAAAAACTCTTTGATTGTTACGGGATTAAACGTATCGGCATCATCAGTGTATTTAACTGTCCTTGCAACTCCGTTTTCGTCAACCTGAAAAACAAATGCTTCTCTGGCCCATTTCCATAAAAACGCACAGTTTTCATTATAAGTTATACCGCTTTTATCATCGGTTACACTTCCCTTTTCAGTTCCGAAACATGAAGGATATTCCGAATGTGAAACATCCAAAACAGGCAGATAGTCCCCTATTGATTCGGTTGTAAGTTTGTTCGGATCGGGATCGTAATATTTACTGCAAACATTACCAAGTCCGGAACCGCTGTTTATACCGGTTATCTTCCATCTGAGCATATCAATATACTGATTTTGAACCTGATATTTCCATTCCTGCGAAATTACTTCGTCAATGAAATATTCAACTCTGAAATCAGTCACATTCTGAACGGAACCGTCTTCATTTTGAATAAACAAAGGAATTGTTACGGTCTCATTCAGATCCAGCACATTATATAAATATTCTTTGGGATTATTTATTGCGATTTCTTTATTAATAACTTCCGTATCAACAAAAGGAACCGATTTCGTCCGGTTGTTTATTGAATAATCAAAACTTAAGTTTTCCTCTATATCAAAGGAATCATTATTTACTATCAGTTCACCGTTTATCATTTTATCTTCTTTTTCGAACCCCGGAAGTTTTTGATTAATATCCAAAAGAGCGCTTTCGATACCTGATTCAGCTGCATATAAAGCTTTGCCCGCATTAACAATATCACTTGTGATTCTTATTTCTCGCATAACCAGACTGCTCAAACCAAGAGCAAGAGTCATTAACACACCCATTACAAGCAAAGTGATCAATAATGCACTGCCTTTTTGTTTAATAAATTTTATTATCATAAATTGGATGTTTGCCGGTTATAAACTCTTGATGAAAAAGTAGTCTGGAGGTTCAGTGAAAAGTCCGAAACAGTCTCGCTCTCCGATTCAATGCTTGAATAAATTGTAACCGAAGGCTGAAACTGAACGGTTCCGCAACCAATGTTTTTCGGATCGTAAGGATCATTCAAAGGGGCCTTTGCAAAGCTCATTGAATTTATATTTAAATCCTTCATTTCTATTTCAACAAATCCGGTTTCAAACCCCGGGGACGGCCTCCAGACTTCATCATCAGCGCCTTTAAACTCTTTTTTAAAACTTAAAATTTCATTTTCTCCCGACTCATCCTCTTCAATTATAAAAACCGTTCTTTCTGTTGCCTCACGATTTATCAAAGCCAGATAAGAATCACTTGCGGCAAGCTGAAGCTTGTTACTGTTACATGTTTCAGATTCGGAGGCTGAAACTTCTCCCGGCTTTCTGGGGCAACCGTAATCAATTGTTTTCGAACGTGCTTCTTCGCCTATCAAACTGTATACATACCTTATCTGCGAATACATTTCTCTGATTGCATTGGCCTCTCTTTGAGCTCTTGCAACATTCAAATAAGAAGCGGAAATTGTAATCATCAGCAATGAAAAAATTGTTATTGCTATCAATATTTCTATTAATGTGAATCCTTCTTGTATCCTTGTTTTTTCAGTCAATATTCAATTGTTAATAATCAAAAGTAAACTAAAGCGGACCTGCTTTCCAGTCGGTTAAAATGGTTGGAAGCCTGAATTCTTTTGTATCAGCGCCTTCGTTCCATTCAACAACAGCGGTAACTGAAATTTTTAATTTGTTTTTGCTCTCATCGTTCACTAAATCATAAGGAACGGTTTGAACTTCTATCCATCTTCTGAATTTACTCCGCTGATTCGTAGGTTCATGTATATATTTAACCGATTCGTCTTCGCTTAAATAAAGTGTGCTCGCTTCCCGCGTATAATTAATAAGCTCCCAGGGAGCGGCACTTTTAACTTCTGCGGCCCGATTGCTGCATGAATCCGCGCTTCTTAAATTATCCCCTTTTCTGATTATATAATCCCCGTCATTAACAAACGCAACTCCGAACAATTCTTTTTCACTTCCCCGCCAATACTGATTATGCATCCAGTTTCCGTCTCTTATATTTCTTAAGCCTTCTATTGCTTCCTGAGCCAGATTAAAGGCAATTATTCTGTTAATATTTGAATTGTTCGCACGTATTGAAGAAACCAATAAATTGGTAGTTGTAACAATTACTATTACAATAATTGCAATAGACACAATTACTTCCGGCAAAGTGAAACCTTTTTGTTTTTTATTTATATTCTTCATTAAATCTGTCGGTAAAAGTATTACCGGTTAATATATTTAAAATAATAACTCTCTGATCGTTTTCATTATCATTTCCGCGTAAACCTATAATAATCTTTAATAATTTGTCATCACTTGTTATACGTCCTTCCTCAATTTCAATAACCGCATCCGGAGGAGCGAAAAATAATCTGTAATTCTTAATTTCCTCCCCAAAAATTTTAAGATTTTTTATTACAATATTTTCATTAATATCCGTTAATCCGTAATTTTCAGATTGTATGTCAATACATTGATTGTTTTTTTCTTTTAAGCGGTCGTAAGGTGCCATCAACTGATTAAGCATAGCTCCCTCTTCCACTTCTAAACCAAAGCATAACGAACTTGCTTCGGTTATATTTTCACCGGGCTCTATATAACCGGATCTTGTTTTTTCACGCATTTCTATAATCATGTTCTCTATTCTGTTTGCCGCTATATCCAAGGCGATCCTTTTGTTTACGCTTGAATAACTAACTATTGTCATTGCAATAATTACACCGATTATTGCCATAACTATAAGTAATTCTATTAAAGTAAAACCTTTTTTTTTTGTATTTAATCTCATTCAAATTCATTATACGGTACCTGTAAAAGCAAAAATCGGCATCAGAATTGCAAGTGCCAAAAGAACGATAAACAGGGCAACTATCAAGATCATTATAGGTTCAAACACAGCTGTTAATCTTTTTATACTGTGATCAATTTCACGGTCGTAATGTGATGCGATTTTTTCCGAAATTGTTCCTATTGATGCTGTTTTTTCTCCAATACTTATCATCTGTGTTACCGTTTCAGGAAACAAAAACGGTGCATCTTTAAGATTTTGGGATATTTTTTCGCCGGACTGCACCTTTTTTGTTACTTCAAGTATTTTTAATTCGTAAGGTACGTTATTCATTAAACGTGCGGTTATCTGAAGTGTTTTTATTACGGGAAGTCCCGCCTCCATTAATATGCCGAGCATACTGACAAATCTTAAAACAAATACTTTTCTGATAAGATTACCTATTACCGGAATATTGAGTTTAGAAAAATCGATCTGAAATTTACCTGTTTCAGTTGATTTATAAACTTTGTAAATTCCGTAAATTAAAAGAACAGCCAATATAATCACCCACCAATAACTTTTTATAAAATCACTGGCTCCAACCAATATTCTGGTAGCTAACGGGAAGTCGGCCTGTGTCATGCCGCCCTGTACGAGCAAATCGGTAAGAATAGGCACAACACCGACAACCATAATAACCGAAACAACTATCAATACCGAGATGACGATTATCGGATAAACCGAAGCTGTAAAAAGTTTTATTTGCAATTCGTGCACTCTTTCTGTTTGAGCTGACAATCTAAATAGCATTTTATCCAGGTTACCCGCAGCTTCACCGGCTTTTACAACACCGATTTCAGCATCGGTAAACACATCGGAAAATCTTGCCATGGAGTCGGATAGAGTATTTCCGCGTGAAGTCGAGTATTCAAGTGTGTTTATAATCCTCTTAAATCTTCTGTTTTTTGTTTTTGTCGCCAAAACTTTTAAAGCGCTCAAAACCGGAATTCCCGCATCCACCATCACGGCGAGTAAATGAAAAAAATACGCTTTTTCTTTTAAGCCCACCCTGCTGTTATCTATAAGAAAGTCATTTATTTTTGTTGAAATTGATTCATTTCTGTTGTCGTAAACACCGTAAATAACCTTTTCTTTTTTTTCTTTGCCTTTTTTTTCAATATTTTTAAGAAGTTTTTCCGCTTCTTTGCTTTCTTCCGGATTTTTATTTATTTTAGCCATTTTATAAATAGTAAGCGTTAATTGTTAAAGTCATATTTTCAAGAAGGTTTTGAAGTTTCTGCACGCTTATGCTTTCAACGACAAATTTTCTGCTTGTTTCTTCAAGGTCTTCCAGGAATCTGATTAAAGCTCTGTTTCCGCCGCTTAAATTTGTAGTTATGGTTAATCTGTTAATATCAAGTTCAGGATCTTCAGCCTGCCCGAAGCTTATGGAATTAAAACTTACCTGATTATCACTTGTAAGCTCGGCAATTGTTGTGATTATTTCTTCTTCCTGCACATCCGAAGGAATCAAATTCAGAACATCGTTCATTGTTACTTCCGAACCTTCAAATGAATCCTGTAGATTTTCAAGCCTAACTGTTTCGGATCTTAAATTTTGTAACTCTGTTTGTTTTGATAATAAATCGGACTGCAATTCACCGAGTCGATCCCGTTGCGGCAACAGGAATAAGAACACTCCGGCTATGGATACTACAAGCAGGACAACCGCAACAATTGTCATGGTATTTGAATTCTTTGTATTTTGTATTTGTGCATTCATTTTTATTTTTGTGTTAAATATTGTAATTAACGCTTAATATGAAAGATAAAGTTGATGTTCCTTCGGGAGTTTGTGCTTTGCTTATTGAAGGAACAAACGCATTATCATAACCCGGTGTTTCATCAAAAACCTGTATAATATCGGCTACATAACCCAAGAGTCTTTCTACGTTTTCGGAACTTAATGTTTGAACATTAAACGTGAGTCTTCCGTCCTCACCACCGCTGTAAGAAATAAATTCAACAATTTTTCTTCTTTCTTCTATATCGGTTGGTGCGATTTTTATAATTGTATCCAATACATCCGACCACTTCACTTCGGTTTTCTCAATTTCTTCAAGTGCGTTTATGCTGCGCTGAGCAAGAACTATATCGCTTTGATTAAGTTCTTCCAGGGTATTATTCGCTCTTGTTATATCCCGCTTAATCTGATCAAGTTCATCATTGGCAGCCAATGCCTGAGAATAATAATAACCTGAGCCGAGCCCGACACCGAAAAGTATAATAAAGGCGACTATTAAAAATAATGGTGATTTTTTATTCATGTTATTTTGTGTTTATTTTTATATCAATATATTATACTATTAAACCCTTAAAAAATCAATTATATAAGCCTTGGTAATTATCCAGAAGACAGTGGAGGTATAATGAAAATACTGAAGAATATCAA
>CAYFUK010000034.1:0-3092 GCA_964346325.1 uncultured Candidatus Peribacteria bacterium
AAAAAATTCCGAAAGTGGTAACAAAAATTGCAATAAGTGAAATCCAGGCAATTATGTAAGCAACTTTATATAAAAATTGTAATAGCCATGATAAATTAACTCGCGACCATTCATCGTTTGTGATATTCACTATACGATTAAATACCTTTTTTACATTTTTTATATTATTTTTTGTTTTAGCCAATCTGTAGTTTTTTTAAATTCATTTAATTATACTATATTATACAATAAAATAGGCTATTTGTTAAGTTTTTAACTATAAAAACTGTCCGGAAAAAAGGTTTAAAGGAGGCAAACCTATATTCACGGACAGTAATAAGATTATATTTAATTAAAAAGATTAATCAAGAAAACCATCCTTTTTTCACTCTAATCTCGAATTTATTAACTACCTTAAGCTTATTTCTTAATTCTGAGGTCCCTATATAAATTAATATATAATGTATTCCGATATTATCAAATTTGATATGATCGTTAAATTTATCATTTTTAAATTTAATAAATCCTTCTTTCAGAATTTCAGCTGAATTTAAAGTTCTTTTTATCTGATAATAAATTTTATTAACTTTTGTAAATGTACAACCCTTTAAATGAAGACCTTTTTTAAGTTTTACTTTGTGCGGAATCTTTTTTGTAAATATGAGATCTCTCGAAGCAAAATTCTGTGTATAATAAAAAGTTTCACTAATGCTTTTTATTATACCTATACCTACTGTATTATAATCTTTATTTAGAATATTTGCTCTGTGCCCGGGACTGTTCATCAAACCGATTTCGGCCCTGATAACGGGATTATTGTAACCTCTTATTTTAGCAAGATTTTCGCCGGCAACAACATCGGTTATTCTGGCTTCTTCCAAACGATCAAACGGGGTCTGGCCTGATATATTCTCATGTTCAAAATAATCTTTTCGCGCCATATCTTTACTATGCTTTCTTGCAACTTCTCTCAAATCTTCCTGCATTCTCAATTTATCCAGTTTATGAATTTTTCTGTCTTTGTTAACAAGCTTTAACATCTTCCACTCCATTGTTTTTAAAGATCTCGGAAGAAAAATCAATCTGAATAAATATTTAACATGTTCCCAAATTGTCATTTAAACATTTTTTAAAATATGGCCCATTTTTTCTTTTTTTGTTTTTAAATATGTATGATTTCGTTTATCCGGACAAACTTCCAGTGGAATTCTTTTATTTATTTCAAGTCCGTAGCCTTCAAGACCAATTACTTTTCTTGGATTATTTGTAAGAAGATCGATTTTTTTTATTCCCAAATCCGCAAGGATTTGAGCACCAATTCCATATTCCCTCAAATCATCATCAAAACCCAGCATTTTATTGGCTTCAACAGTATCGTAGCCTTTATCCTGAAGATTATATGCTTTTATTTTATTTGCCAAACCGATACCTCTTCCTTCATGTCTTAAATAAACCAATACACCCGATTCTGATTCCTGAATCAATTCTAAACTTTTTAAAAGTTGTTTATTACAGTCACATCTTAAAGATTTAAATAAATCTCCGGTCATGCATTCGGAATGAACTCTTACCAAAGTGGGCTTTTGTTTATTTATATTACCTTTTTTAAGAACAACATGCTCTTTTTTATTTATCAAATCATTATAAACAATCAAATTAAAGCTTCCATATTCGGTTTCAAGTTCTGACTCCGCGGCTTTTTCAATCAATTTATCGGTTTTTCTTCGGTAAGAAATTAAATCAGCAATACTTATCATCATCAGATTATGTTTTTTTGCAAATGATTTTAAATCATCAAGCCTTGCCATTTCACCGTCTTCTCTTATTATTTCGCAAATTGCCGCACAATGCTCTTTACCTGCTAACTTCATCAAGTCTGTTGCGGCTTCCGTATGTCCGGCTCTAACCAATGTTCCACCTTTTTTTGAAATTAAAGGGAAAATATGACCGGGTTTAACAAAATCTTTATAAGTCGATTTTGGATTTGCCAGTTTTATTATTGTTTTTGCTCTGTCAGAAGCTGAGATTCCCGTGCTTATTCCTTTTCTGGCATCAACCGAAATAGTAAAATTACAACCTGTAAATTCTTCATTATTATCAACCATTAATGGTAATTTCAGCTTTTCAGCTTTCTCGCAGGATAAGGGTGCACAAATTAAACCACGCGCCTCTTTTATCATGAAATTTATTTTTTCTGCAGTAATATCATCGGCAGCACAAATCAAGTCACCTTCATTTTCACGATCCTTACTGTCGGCAACAATAATAATATCACCATTTTTAATGGCCCTTACAGCATCCCGGATAGATGACATATTATTCATTATTAAATAGCGAATCTGACAAATTTCTCCAACTTGATATTTTCACCGATTTTGGTAATTGAATCGGTTAACAATTCTTCAATTGTAATATCGGGATTCTTTACAAACGGTTGTTTCATCAATGATATTTCATCTCTGAATTTATTTTCTTTACCAAGCATAATCCGGTCCCACATTTTTTCCGGTTTACCCTCTTCTTTAAGCTGATCTCTCCATATTTCTTTTTCTTTTTCTATTAATTCATTTGGTACTTCTTCGGGATTTGTATAGAGGGGTGCACTTGCGGCCACATGCATCGCTATATCTCTGGCAAGTTCTATAAAATCATCATTTTTAGCTACAAAATCGGTTTCGCAGCCTAAATGAACCAAAGTACCGATTTTGTTATTGGGATGTACATAAGATATAATCACACCGTGTCCGGTTGTGCGTTCAGCTCTTTTAGCGGCTTTAGCCTCGCCTTTTTTTCTTAATAATCCAATTGCTTTTTCCATGTCACCGTTTGTTTCTTTAAGGGTATCTTTACATGACATCATTGAAACACCGGTTCTTTCGCGAAGTTCTTTGATTTGTTCAACAGTTACATTCATAATTTCGATTAGTTATTAGTATATTTATTGTTGCGGTGGTTTTTGAACTTCAGGTTCAGCCTTCTCGGGCTGCTGTGGTTCCTGTGTTTGAGGCTGTTCCGGTTGCGGAGCCTGAGTTGGTTTTTGAACTTCAGGTTCAGCCTTCTCGGGCTGCTGTGGTTCCTGTGTTTGAGGCTGTTCCGGTTGCGGGGCCTGAGTT
>CAYFUK010000034.1:3192-13719 GCA_964346325.1 uncultured Candidatus Peribacteria bacterium
GTTGCGGGGCCTGAGTTGGATTTTGAACTTCAGGTTCAGTCTGCTCGGGCTGCTGTGGTTCCTGTGTTTGAGGCTGTTCCGGTTGCGGGGCCTGAGTTGGATTTTGAACTTCAGGTTCAGTCTGCTCGGGCTGCTGCGATTCCTGTTGTTCCGGTTGCGGTTGTTGAGGCTGCTTTGGTTGATCAACCGCTTTTTTTCCTGTCATTGAACCGATAATAGCGTCAACCGGCACATTTTTAGCTATATCGGTTAATACGGGTAATTTAAATTCGTAACTGGAGATTGCTTTTATAATACCCATAACTGCCAAGACAGTAATTCCAAGCATTAAAAGTCCTCCAATTACACTAAAAAACGACCCTATTGCCAATAGTATTAATCCAATAAACCATAAAACAAAAAATACCAATCCCTGAGATGCATGATGTCTGCAAAATTGGCTCTTTGGTTTCATAGCCAATGTAACTACACCTAAAAATGCAATATAACCAATAGCTGACCACATTTTTTCATCTTGTGTTGTTTTAATGGGTTTCTCTTCCGGCTTTTCAGGTTTTTGGCGGGGTTGCTGTTGATCAGTTTGCTGTTGATCCTCTGATTGTTTTGGCTGAGCAGCTTGTTCAGGCTGAGGTTCAGCATGAGTTTGTGTCTGCTGATTATCTTCTAACATGTGTTTTAGAGTTAATAGATTAAAATTATATTTTATGATTTAGATGTCTTATTCTGTGCATTAAGAATAGCATCTTCTATTTTACTTAAAAAGTAATTGAGAGATTTAACAGCATCATCATTTCCCGGGATAGGATAATCAATTTCAGCGGGATTGGCATTTGAATCCGTAATTCCTATAATTGGAATATTTAATTTTTTTGCTTCGTTTACAGCAATATGGTCACGAACACAATCTACTACAAATATGGCATCCGGTTTTTTCTTCATATTTTTTAAACCACTAAAAGCTATGGATAATTTTTCAAGTTCCTTTTTGAACTGACTTATTTCTTTTTTAGTGTATTTATCCAGCTCTCCTGATGATTCTTTTTCTTGCAATTCAATATAATACTTGATTCTTTTTTTAATTGTTGAGAAATTGGTTAATAATCCTCCAATCCATTTATGTGTTACATAAGGCATATTGCATTTTTTTGCAGTATTTTCTATTAACGAAGCAGCCTGTTGTTTCGTACTCACAAAAACGATTGATTTGCCTTCTTTTACTGTTTTTTGTATGAAGGTAAGTGCTTCATTAAGTTTTTCAAAAGTTTTTTGTAAATCGAAAATATGGATTCCGTCTCTAACACCATATAGATAGTGTTTCATTCGTGGATTCCACTTATTGGTTTGATGGCCGAAATGCACTGCGTTAGCAAGCATTTCTTTCAGTTCTGCCTGTGACATATCCTTGTGGTTAACGCCTTTACTTTTTCATCTTGCAGATTGGCCTTTTAATAAGGAGGATATTGCAATCAAAAGTAAGACTGGAATTAAATACGTGCCTACTGTAATATAACAAATAAGCAATTGCAAGTTAAAAATCAATGATGATGCTCAATAAATTAAGGAAAAAAATCGATGAAATTGATCAAGAAATTTCAGATCAATTGGCAAAAAGGCATGAAGTAATCCAAGAAATCGCTAAAGAAAAACAAAAAATCAATTTTCCCATATATAATCAGGAACGTGAAGAAGATCATTTGAAAAATCTTATATATAAAAATAAATATAATGGAAATTGCCGTGAATATATTTCAAAAATATTTAAGGAAATATTCAGAATATCCCGATCTATTCAGTAAGCATTGTTTACAAATAATTGAAAAATTGATATAATATACTAAGCTTTTAAAAATAAATAATGGCGAATAATTATAAAAAAGAAAAACAAAAACCTCTTAAAATTGAAATTTCTTTACCTACACATGCATATTTTTTATCGGGAGTTCGTGATTTCACTCTTAATTTAATAAAAAATACAACGGAATTCTCGGAACAATGGGCATACAGATTTCAATCGGTAATTGATGAATTATGTAGTAACGCCATTGAATTCGGAGCTAAAGAAGGTGATAATATTATAATTACATTTGCCTATAATCCAAATGAGAGTATAGAAATATTTGTTGAAGATCCGGGAACCGGTAAAGGTAATTTAAAGGCCTCTGAAATCCGGCAAATCATTGATGAAAGATCGAAAAAAAAGTTTTCTTTACATGAAATCAGAGGAAGAGGCTTACCAAAAATAGTAAAGCAGTGGACTGATGAACTTGACTTTACCGACAGCCAAAAAGGTGGAATAATAGTAAGAGTAAAAAAATATTTAACTGATGTTAAAACAAAAGAATTAGAAGAAGGATTATCACTTGCCGGTGATCAGACACATATAGTAGTTTAAAAAATATCAATAACCAATAATAAATTATGGCTACCCCAGTAGAAGTTACAATATCTGATGTAGAAACATCATCCGCTGATAAAATGGTGAAATTGATTAAAATCACGGGACAACTTGATGAAAGCAATGTGGATGAAGAAGCAAAAAAGATTTATGATTTAATAGAACAAAATCCTAAAAACCTCAATTTGATACTCGATTTTGAAGAACTGGAATATATGAACAGTAAATCAATCGGCTATTTAACAGATTGGTATGGAAAAGTGTATGAAAACGGTGGAAAAGTAGTTATTGCTAAAGCCAAACCAAATATATTGGATATTTTGGAAGTTGTGGGTTTGACTCAGTTAATTAAGAATTATCCAACCGTTGACGAAGCAAAAGCAGCATTATTGGTATAAATGAGTACAACATTATTATGGATAATTAGTATTACATTAGCCTTGGTGCCGGTATTAATCTGGCTTTTTCTTCTTTTCAAAGACAAAAAACATGATAAGTTAATGATGTTTTTGATTTTTGTCGGTGGTTCCCTGGCAGTTTTTGCAATATTCGGACTGGAATATTTATTTGAAATTATACCATCAATTGATCCATTTGAATGGGTTAGCAAGAACATAGAAAATCCAACTTATTATTTTGTTGGAATTTTTATGTTGGTTGGTGTTTTTGAAGAGCTTTTCAAGCAGGGGATGGTACGATATGTCGATAGCAAAAAGGTTCTTATTCAAACTGTAAATGATTCGATCAGGTTCAGTCTGGTTGCAGCACTTGGATTTGCGTTTGCTGAAAATATTTTTTATTTTAAATCCATATTTCTTGCTTCGCCGATTCAGGAATCTGTTGTTGTTTTTCTTTTCAGATCAATTTTTACCGCTGCCGCGCATATGATATTTTCAGGTATATTCGGGTTGTTTTTTGGTGTCGGGAAATTTTCAATCGATATATCAAGACACAGACATTGGCAGGGAAAAATTTATTTGGGGCCTCATATAATCGGCAGAATATTCAATATGCCTTTTGCCCTGGCATTTAAAGAATGGAAAATACTTCAGGGTTTGACTATAGCTATATTCCTTCATACCATATTCAATTTTTTACTGGAGATGGACTATATTATACCGGTTGTAATATTTGTTGTTATTTCTTTTATATATTTACTTTATTTATTAAGAAGAAAAGCCGGAAATTTGGTATTGGTAACCGATATCAGTAAAAAGAAAAAGACTTCTATAAATAAAAGAGATAAAGATGTTGTTTTAGAGCTTCTGGGTATGTGGTTTGATCAAAAAAAATATGTTGATGTCCTCCATATTTGCGAAAGATTGTTGGAAAGAGATCCCGATAATAATGTTGTTAAACTTTTTAAAGCAAAGGCGCAGGATAAAATAGATCCCGATAATCCTTACAATAAAGCCCTTGATGCTGTTTTAGGCAAAGACAGATCTCAAAAAGATGTTAATACTATTACTTACTATCGACAAAAAAAAGAAGCCGATCAAAAGAATATAAATGAGAAAGAAAAAGAAAAGTTGAGAAAAGAATATTTGAAAAAGCAAAAAAAAGAAGAAAAATATTATAAGTTGTAAATGATGTAAGCATAGTTTATGATTTTTTTATGAAATTGGAAAATCTCAAAATTGCGATTGTTTGCGATTGGCTTACAAATTTTGCCGGGGCGGAAAGAGTGATACTCAAATTACACAGAATGTTTCCGAATGCTCCTATTTACACATCGGTTTTCAATCAAAAAAAAATGCCGGAATTTCTTGATGCAACTATAATAACCTCTTTCCTTCAAAAATACCCTAAAGCCAAAACAAAGCATCAATGGTTTTTGCCTTTTTACCCTTTGGCTTTTGAAGAATTTGATTTAAGTAATTTTGATATAGTTATATCAAGTTGTCATAGTGCGTCTAAAGGTATTATTACCAGACCCGAAACACTTCATGTTAGTTATTGTCATTCTCCAATGCGTTATGCATGGGATAATTCTCATGAATATTTAAGAAATTACAAGTTTCCTTGGCCGATAAATAATTTTATACCAAAATTGATTCATAAAATACGTATGTGGGACAGATTAGCTGCTGACAGAGTTGATTATTTTGTTACCAATTCGGAATTTGTTAGAAAAAGAATAAAAAAGTATTATAAGCGGGATGCAAAAGTGATTTACCCTATGGTTAATACCAAGGACTTTTTTATAACACCCGGAAAAAAAGATTATTTTTTAGCAGTCGGCCGTTTTACTCCTTATAAAAAATTTGACTTAATAGTAGATACATTCAATGAAACATCCTATAAATTAAAGATTATAGGTACGGGTAAACAAGAAAAACAACTTAAAGCAAAAGCAAGAAAGAATATTGAATTTTTGGGAAGAGTATCTGAAAATGAACTCAAAGAAGCTTATTCGAATGCCAAAGCATTAATTTTCCCTCAAATCGAAGATTTTGGAATCACACCATTGGAATGCATGGCTTCGGGTAGGCCGGTTATTGCATTTAATGAAGGCGGTGCTTTAGAAACTGTTATAAATAAAAAAACAGGATTATTTTTTGAGGAACAAAACGTAGCAAGTTTAAAAGGCGCATTAAAACAATATGAGAAAATCCCATGGAACCCGGGAGAAATACGCAAACATGCAAAAAAATTCGATGAATTGGTTTTTGAAAAAGAATTCAAAAATCATCTCAAACAATTATATAAAAAAAGCGATGAAGAAATATCTTAAACCTTTACATGCAATTTATTATATAGTATAATATTAATATAATATAATTTAAAAAATAAAAAAATGGAAAACAAAAAAACTTCTACAGATTCTACCACAAAGAACTGGCTTATATTAATACTAATATTAATTGTTTTAATTGCAGCGGTTGTAATTATAGTTTTGGGACAAAGCGGTCGTTTATTTAAAGGTGAAGCACAAATTGATCCCGACATCGGAACAGCTGTTGTTTCAAAAACAGCGATAGAAGAAAAATCAAACGGACCTTTTATTCATGTTTCGGCTGCTCATGGTGATTCATGTGCGGTAGGTTCAATATTGGGAACAGCAAGTTGTCCGTTTAGTTCAATCGATAAAGCTGAGCAGCATATTAATGATCAGGATATCGATACCGTTGAAATAAGACTTCAGGAAGGCGGGCCATATTCAGATCAGAGCGGAATAAATTTAACAGGAGGAAGAAAATCAATTATCGGTGGATGGGACGAATCTTTCAGTCGTATTAATTCATATTCTTTAGTATTCTTTACTGTCAATATTACTAACGCGAACGGTTCTGTTGAAAATATAAATTTCAGAAACGTTGGGGCAAACCGACCATTTGTTGAAGTTGATAATACCGACGCATCTGATGGAACAAGATTTATAACAAGAAATTTAAATTTTGATAATATAAACAATACTGATTCAATTATTAAATACGTTGGTAACAATTATAATTCAAGCGGTTTGATTGAAAAAATCACGGTTAAAAACTCAAATGCAATACCGGGATCCATAATTGAAGTTTTAGGTAATTCAACAATAAGAATTCAAAACAATCATATAAATAATTCCGAAGCTGACGATTCAATTATTCATGTTGAAGATAATATAGAGATAATAAATAATTTAATTACAAATACACCGCAGGATCGAACAAATACTGAACATGCGGTTCTTATTGAGTCAGGTGATGATGTTAAATTGATCAATAATACAATAGTTAATAATGATTTTTCCGGTTTTGCTGTAAAACAAAATGGAGAAGGTTTAATGTGGACTTTTAATAATTTAATTGATGATAATGATAACAATTATATATTTGATATAGCGGAAATTAATGAACTTGCGGCAAGAGGAAATACATGGGGCATAATTGATTATCGTGAAAACAAAGAATTCGGTGTTAATCAAGAAAATAATTTTTCGTGTAATCCGAATTTTCAGGGCGGTGATGTAAATACACCTGAGTATTATAAACTTGGAGGTGATTCCGATTGTCTGAATCGGGGATGGACAACTTCGAATATAATTGAACTTGTATCACCTGATTATTTTGAAGTTGAAAGGCCTACCGGAGAAGCAATCGACCCCGGTTTTAGTGAATATATTTTGCCTTTGGGTTATATTGCTCCGATAAAAGTAGATCAATTTTTCATACCTGCCGAATGCGGGAATGGTAAATTGGAAGAAGGTGAAGAATGTGATGATGGTAATACAATAGACGGTGACGGATGCAGTTCAACATGTATGATAGAAGAAGAATTAGAACCTGTTTGCGGAAATGGTGTTCTGGAACAGGGTGAAGAATGTGATGATGGTAATACAATAGACGGGGACGGATGCAGTTCATTATGCGAAATTGAAGAAGAGGAAGAGGAGGAAGAAGAAGATATTTGTCCGAATATCGAAGGAATTCAAACGGTCCTTCCTGATAATTATGAATTTGATGCTAATAATAATTGTGTTCAAATAGAAGATGAGGAAGATGAGGAAGATGAGGAAGAAGAAATTCTCTGCGGTGAATGGACAGATGTAAGTGATAATGATCCTGAATATGATATTTGGAATTGGCTTTGTGAAAAAGATATTTTACAAGGAAATCCTGATGGAACTTTAAGGCCCGATGATTCTTTGACAAGAGCTGAATTATTGGCTTTGGCATTTAGAGCCAGTGATTATGAAAACGAATATGAAGTGGATGATGATGCTTCTTATTGTTTTAATGATGTAGATGACGAGTGGTTTGCCAGATATGCCTGCACAGCCGAAGATTTGGGATTTGTCGAAGGATATACCGGCAATGAATTTCGTCCTGCCAGTACAGTTATTCTTGCGGAAGGTTTAAAGATGTTTCTGGGAGCACTTGATGAACCATTCGATATAAATTCTGATCCGAATCGATGGTATTTTGATATGCTAAGAGATGCTGCAGACGATAACTATCTGCCTTATACACTCACAAGTGAAGATGTTGTAGGACCAATTGAACTTACACGAAGAAAAGCAGCTAACATGCTTTACAGAATAATGATATACCGATAGAAAACTATATAGTCAGAGCAAATTGAACTAAATTTACCAAAACCCAGGCAATTAAAACAACAACAATGCCTATTAATGCATTTTTAATCGTATTTTTAGCCTTATCCTGAGCTTCGGAAGCGCCTGACATAATATACTGGAATCCGGCTATAACTAAAAATAAAATAGCAATGAGTCCGGATAATCCTATAGCGAATTCAATTACATAAACTATATAATAAGGAATCATCCAAAATTTGATTTTTCCCGTCATTATTCCGCATGCAAGAATATTGTTTCGTTCGGTTTCGTTTTTCTCTTTAAATGAATCAACAGGATTTGTACTTGATTCTGCGAGATTTTTTAAAATTACATCACAATCCACCTTTTTTTCTTTTACCGGCAGCAAAGTTCCCGCTTCCTGTGCAAATACAAAATTTGCACTGTTTAAAAACAGTAAAAGTGATATTATAATTGCTGATATGATTCTTTTCATTCAAAATGATTAAACCGAAAGATATTATAACATATACAAGATGAAAGCGTTAATAGCTATTGTGGGCAGACCAAATGTAGGAAAATCAACACTTTTTAATCGTTTAATAAAAAAACGACTTGCTGTTATTTCAACTCAGGCCGGGACTACACGTGACAGGATTTATCATAATATTGAATATGACGAATATGATGCTACTCTTGTAGATACCGGAGGATTGGAATACGGGAAAAAAGACAGTATTGAAGCTGATGTTAAAACACAGGCCAAGTTGGCAATTGAAGAAGCTGACATTATTTATTTTGTTTTAGACGGAAGTCAGCAGCCTAATGTTGATGATTTTGCTGCAGCGGAAATTCTCAGAAAATCAAAAAAACCCGTAATATTAATTGCAAATAAATACGATAATAAAAATACCGATGAGCAGATGATAGAATTTTATAAGTTAGGTTTTGGTGATTCTATAGGTGTATCTGCAATACATAATATAGGAATTTATGATTTGGTTAGCATTACTAAAGAAAATTTAAAAGAACTCGGTTTTAAACCTATTCCCAAAAATATTTCCGAACAAAGAGAAGAAATCGGAATTTCTTTTTTGGGAAAACCGAATGTTGGTAAATCATCGCTTGTTAACGCACTTTTGGGTGAAGAAAGAGTAATAGTATCAGATATACCTGGTACTACAAGAGATACTACAAATACTCATATCGAATTCGAAAATACAAAATTTTCTTTAATTGATACGGCAGGACTCAAAAGAAGAAGTAAAATCAAGAAAGGAATTGAAAAATTCAGCAGTTTAAGATGTTTTCATGCACTTGATAATAGTGATATCGCATTATTGATAATTGATTTTAATGAAGATATATCCAAACAGGATATGCATATAGCTGAATTCATACTTGAAGCAAAAAAAGGAGTGATAATTATTGTAAATAAAACCGATTTGGCTGAATCACAAAAAGAATTGGATGATTTTGCGCGTAAAATTCAGTATAAATTTTCATTTATGCCATGGGCGCCACTTATTTTTGTGTCGGCTTTGAAAAAGAAAAATATAGAACAAATATTCATTCTTTCAAAAAAAATAATGGAAGAAAGACAAAAAAGAATTCCAACCGCTGAATTAAACAATTTTATCAAGAAAATTACACATAAACATGTACCCACCGGAACCAAAAATATAAGACCCAAAATTCTTTATGTTAATCAGGTTGATATTAATCCGCCGGAGTTTGTGTTTTTTGTGAATCAGGCGAATGCTTTTCATTTCTCTTATCGTCGATATCTTGAAAACGAGATTCGAAAAGCCTACGGTTTTCACGGTACTTCAATAAAGTTTCATTTTCGGAGTCGTCCACCGAAGCAAGGTATTTCTTAAAATGGTTGTATCTTAAGTTCCATATTTTTTGATATTTGTCTCTCATGTCTTCGTTATGAAACTTTAATATATGATCACTTACAATTATGCCGTTACTGTTTTCGAGTTTCTTTATTTTTTTATTACAACGTGACATCTGCCATTTTTTTAATAATTTTTCCAGTAAATCTCCAAAAATGCTTTTTAAAGGAAATTCAAGAATTTTTTGAATTTTACGTAAGAACCCGGATTCTTTTAATAAATGTTTTTGCTGATCAATTTTGTAGTAAAAATATTTTTTGAGCCATTTGTTTGATTCAATAAATTCCCTATATGTTTTTTGGCCGGTTAATGGACGAAGTAATCGTGTCCAGAAAATAAAGTATATATCATGCTCTTTTTTTATATTTTCAAGATTCATTTGATCTTTTGAAATCATGAAGCTTAAACATACTCTGCCTGAAATCTTATCCCCGTGCCTGCGTATCCCCAGAATTTGAGTGAAAAGCCACGAAAATGTTCGTGCCAAATATAATCTGTTTTTTTCAGTAATTATAAAAAAATCTATATCACTGCCTTTCTCCGCATCATAAAAAGATAAACTGTTGCATATGGCAACAGTTCTTACAAAAGGTATTACTTGCATCAATCTGGCATATTTTTTTGCCCTTCTTATTAATTTGTGAGCTCTTGT
Organism: uncultured Candidatus Peribacteria bacterium; assembly: GCA_964346325.1. Lineage (GTDB taxonomy): Bacteria > Patescibacteriota > Gracilibacteria > UBA1369 > PNNO01 > JAUVDZ01. The sequence continues at coordinate 13,161 of CAYFUK010000034.1, forward strand.
TTCTTTGTCTTTTCTTATTTTGAGGGTTATTGGTCTACCTTTTAAATGTATATAATTATTTGATTCCAAAACAAATTCCTGATGGTCAATAAAATCCTGCAATTGTGATAAAGAACATCTTTCATATAGCATATAATCACAAAGCTCATCTTTTGTGAGCGAAAAATCAAAAATGTCAAAAAAAACCATTGTTTTGATTAATGACTCTTTTGTTTGTATACTGTTACACATTACTTGACGAGTAGTATGATTTGGAGTTTTAATATACAGGCAATCTATAAAAATATCAATGATAAAATTACATAGAATAATTTCGGAAATTCCCAGGAAACCCGGCGTTTATCAATTCAAGGATAAAGAAGGAAGTACTTTATATGTAGGCAAGGCAATTGATTTAAGAAAACGTGTAAAAAGTTATTTTCAGCAAACCGATAAGCAATCCTTACGAATTCAAAAAATGGTTTCTCAAATTGATGATGTTGAAGTAACGGTTGTAAATAGTGAATTGGAAGCCATTATACTTGAAACAAATTTAATTAAAGAAATAAGACCAAAATAT
>CAYFUK010000035.1:0-13651 GCA_964346325.1 uncultured Candidatus Peribacteria bacterium
ATTGATATTCTTCAGTATTTTCATTATACCTCCACTGTCTTCTGGATAATTACCTCGCCATAATGTCTTTATTTTTAGCGCATTTTATGGTAAAATAATATAATGTAAAATAAAACAAAAATAAATAAATGAATCCTAGGAATCCTGATAATAAGCCCGGGAAAAGAGAATCTGTTCCAGCAAAACCTGCAGAAAAGCCGAAAGGTCCTGTGACTATTGAACATGCCGAGGAAAAGGTCAATGCCATCAAAAATCATGTTTCGGACAAATATTCCAAATATGAGGATCCCGAGGAAAAGAAGAAATTGCCCCGTACCAGCGAAGCAATGAAAAAATATAAAAAATTAAAATCATTAATAAAAAAAATCACAGATAAAATAGATAAGTTAAAAGATCAAAAAGATAAACAAATCAGTAAAGTAATAAAAAAAATACATTTAAAATTAGATGCAACAATGAAATCTGAAGGAATAAAACTGCCTGAAAAAGATTCTGAAAAACCAAAGAATACCTCAAAGAAAACTCCAAAAAAATCTGAAAAAGGTCCGCGTGAATATTCAAAACTCAACAAATCACAAGAACGCGTATTAAAATATCAGAGCAAATACGTTCTGTATAATTTAAGAAAAATAGAAGAACACGGATATTTAAGAGATGATATTAAAGCTTCATTAAAAGTACAATTAAATAAACTCATCGGTATGCTCGGTGAAGATCCTGATGCTTTAAGCTCGGGTTTGAGTAACCATAAGTATTTTAAATTACCCGGAGGATACAGCATAGCACTTTACAAATGGAAGAAAAATGCCGATTCAAAGCCTAATGCAATGATTTACAAAGACAACAAATTAATATCATACATGGTTAACGATGAGATTCGTTCGCCTGTTGGAAACGAAAAAATTGATGCTACCAGAAGTTATGCCGAAATGGTTAAATGTTTTCATTTACTTCCGCAGACTTTTTATGTTGAAGATGGAAAAATGTATATAAAACAGGCGAAAGTTGAAGACTTTCATAAAATTTTGGGAGATATTACAAAATATTGTAAAAAAGCCGACTGGAAAGTAAATATTCACGGATGCAGCATAGCTTACAAGAATTCAGAAAGAAAACTTACTATTAAACCTGAGAATACGGATTTTAAATTTTCAATTACACCGCCTTCAAGCCAGATGAATGTGGATAAAGGTAAAGCCGGGGAATTTGTTCTTTATGAAACAAATGAACAAAAAGAACAAAGAGCTAAGCGGCTTAAACAAAAGGAAAAAACAAAAAAAGAAACCCGGGAATACAAAACATACAGAAAAATCGAAATTAGAAGAGGTCGGGCAAAAATGAAAAGTAGGATTGATGAAGGCAAGTATAAAAAGATTATTGAAACTGATATCAATAAATCCAACCCTTATGAATTTAGGGTAAAAGCTCCTGATAAAAAAGCTGAAAAGCTTATTAAAACAACATCAATTGATAAATTACTCGGATTAAAAAAATGTAAAGATGTTGTTTTGGTAGAAATTCGGGATTCTGAAGGCAATTTAAGAAAAGGCATGTTTTATCCCGGCCAAAAAACATGTTATGAACTTAAAGACGGGAAACAAACAACCGAACGATTGAAATTCGGCAAAGGAGATACCGTAAGACTGGCTTTTGCAAAACCGAATAAAGAACATTACGGAATGATCCATCCGAGATTGAAAAAACGCATAGAAGAGCCGGCAAAGCCTAAGTCAAAGCTTGATGATTATCAGAATATGCCTTCCGATTACAAAGAATTAAAAGAGATGAGGGAAAAACAGCAGAAAATTGAACAGGAAAGAGCAAAAAGGTTAAAAGAGCAAAAAGAAAAGAATGATGCCGATTATAAAAAAATGAAAAAGCTTTTAGGTGGCACAATTAAAGACTTTAATCCTTTAAAAAGCAGTCCGACTGAATTTGAAATTAAAGCGAAATCATTACTTAAAATGAAAATGAAAGATTTTTTTGCGGGATTAAAAGATTTTAAAGATGAAGCTGTTAGAGTCACATTGACCGATAAATCAGGTAATAAAAGGCAGGGAGTTTATTATCCGGCCCAAAAACCCCCGGCAATATATAAAATCGAAGATAATAAACAAACAAAAAAAGAAATGAAATTCAGAAGAGGCGATAAGTTTAATGTGGAATTTTTTAAGCCAACCGATCTTGATAAATCAATTAAAAACCCGGAATTAAATGAAAAGAAATCATAGTAAAATAAGAAGGTTTTTTGGACAGCTGGCATTGGTGCTGGTAATAAGCTCTATGCTGATTTCTTTTTCCAATTCGGTTTTGGCGCAGGGTGATGGATCAGCAGCGGGCACTGCAGGTGGAGCGCAACCTGAGAGCACGGCCGGTACTGCAACGCAAGACACAACTTCTGATACTGATAGGCAGCCCGGCGAAGTTAAGGAGGGCAAGATTTTTGTTCCTCTTGATACATCCGCTTATCAGGATTTGCCGCATTTAACCCAAACAACACCAACGGGCATGCTAAATGAATTTGTTAGCGGTCTGGTAACAAACGGAAAGTGGATTCTTGGGGCGTTTGCTGTTTTATTTATCATGATTGCAGCTGTTAAATTGATTATAGGCGGATCAAACGAAGAAACGGTCACAAAACAAAAAAACGCTATTTTTTACGGGATAATCGGTCTGGCTGTAATCGGTTTCGCAGATGAAGTTGTGAGTGTTTTGTCAGTTGCATGTGCTCCGGGGCAAACCGATTGTGCAAGAGGAGGATTTTTGAAAGATCCGGACAACATGATTGAGAGTGCGGCTTTATTTACCGGGACAACAAGAGTTTTTATTACATTCATTAAATATATGATCGGTGCCATTGCTATTGCAATGCTTGTAAGAAACGGAATAAGACTTGTTACTTTATCCGGCAATGAAGAAACCATCGCTTTGGATAAAAAGAATATTTTGTGGACTTCGTTGGGGCTTGTTTTGATAATTTTCGCAAGTACGGTTATTGACAGAGTATTATTTATTGTTGACCCTGTGCGATATTCTACATTAACGGGTGTTCAGCCGGCGATTGATCCTTCAAGAGCAGCTCAGGAAGCTGTCGGTATTACTAACTGGGTTGTATTGTTTACAGCACCGATTGGAATTTTGATGCTGATTGGGGGTGCTTTATTATATGCAACTGCCGGCGGAAATGAAGAGCAAATGAATAAAGCGAAAAGATTAATTATACTTGCAGTTGTCGGTATGGCTCTTATTTATGGAGCATTCGCAATTGTAAGCACTGTAATATCCGGACAATTTATTCCTTAATCAGAATATGAAAATTAAAAAATTTATTACATCTTTGGCTTTAGTTCTTACATTGGCTTCTTTATGTCTTGGAATTAGTCATATTATTGAATTAAATACTGTTAATGCACAGGTGGATTCATCAATACTCGATAAAATCGAAGAGACAACGGAATTGCCTACATTCGATTCTTCTCACGGTCAGGCGATTCAGAGAAGCGGAGTCTCAAATATAACCAGTGCAGTGTTTTTTGTACTCGATATGATGAAATTTTTAATCGGAAGTGTGGCGATTATTATGATTATTACTGCAGGTGTTAAGCTTATACTTGCAAGAAAAAAGATTGATGAAGTTTGGCCAAAACAAAAAGAGCATCTTATTATGATTGTATCGGGATTTGTGATAATTATGATTGCGGATGTTTTGGTTAAAAGAGTGTTTTTTGGTGTTGAAGGAGAAGTTTATGAATCAGAGGCCTCGGCTCAGATTGCCGCAGGCGCCGCAAGTGAACAAATAAAAGGTCTTTACAATTTAGTGATGATTTTTGCCGGAATTCTTGCTGTTGCAATGATAATTGTCGCCGGATTCAGGTTGTTAACGAGCGCAGGGAACGAAGAAGCTCAGACAAAAGTAAAAAAACAGTTAACATGGCTTGTAATCGGATTGTTTGTTATAGGAGTCGCTGAATTTGTTGTGCAGGATTTTATTTTTCCGCAGACCGGAGAACAAATACCTGCCGCCCGCCAGGGTATTAGGCTGATTGTAAGTTTTACCAATTTTGCATCTGCATTTATTTCTATAGCTGCATTTATAGCATCGCTTTATGGAGGCTATTTGTATGTAGCTGCCACAGGAAACGAAGAACAAACCAATAAAGCCAAAAGGGTGCTTTTGGGTGCTGTTATTGCCTTAATACTGGGGCTTGGTGCGTTTGCAGTGGTAAACACGGTTATACAACTTGAGCCCGGAGCTTAATTAATTGTATAAAGCTCCGATTTATGCTATAATAAAAAGAAAAATAAATATATAAAAATGAAAAAAATCATAAAATATACAGGCCTGATATTTATATTCACACTGGTTGCATCAGTATTTTTAAATGTTCATACAGCTTCTGCAAATCTTTGCAATGAACTTGCGCAATCAACAGGCGGTTTTTTTACTTGCGGGGGAGATCAGGTTACAACATTCACCCAGTTTCAGGGCGGATTACAGCCTCCTTCAGCGGAAGGCTATGATCCTACTTTGACCCAGGAAACAGATTTAAGAAGTTTTATTGTAAATGCGGTTAATTTTGCGCTTGGATTTTTAGGTTTGATAGCAGTGGTAATGGTTATTTATGGGGGATTTTTATATGTAACGGCAGCAGGTGAAGAAGAAAAAACAACAAAAGGGAAGAAAAGTGTAACGTATGCGGTAATAGGTATTATTATAATTTTAATATCGTTTGCCTTGATAAATACCGTGATTCAGGGAGTCGGACGTGGCACCGATGAAGGTGTCGATGCCGGAACTGAACAACTTGCAGGTGCCGCACAGGAGGAATTGACCGGTGATCAGACACAGGCGGTTCAGCGATTATTTTTTGCCGCCGCATTACAGGTTGAAAGGTCTGCTCAGGATTTGGCAACATCGTATGCTCATTTTGTTGATATTCAGGATGCACTTTCCGATCTTGAATCGGTGCCGTATGTAGACAGAGCAGAGCAATTACATGTATTTTTGGGAGATATCAAAAGAGCATTAAGGAATATAATTACAGCATCGGGAGAATTAAGCAGAACAAGCGAAGCTGCAAAAAATGCTGAAGATTTTGTTGATATATATTTAAGACAATCACAACAGCAGTTAACTGCCGAGTGGTCAGGCTGGTGGACCGATAACAGCGCGGAATTGCAGTCTCAAACAGATATATATTTAACACAATCAGGAGGCGAAGGCGAAAGTATATGGAAGGCGAATCTGCTTGATTTTGCGGATTCGGTTGAAGATATAATTGAAGATTTGGAAGATCTTAAAGCTCAGGTAGAAGACTCGGGCCTGGTTACAACAGCTGAAACGGATTTTGGAATGGCGTTTGATCGTGCAATAACCGCACTTGAAAATTTGATACCTATAGGATTTGAAGTTCCGACCAATCAAAATGTTATCGAGGCTCTTGAAGCACTCAGTGATTTGCACACGGTTGTACAGAATATTCAATTTGTTGCAGCCATAATCACTACGGATGTTGAAAGAGGAAATGCACCGCTTATCGTTAATGTTAATGCACTTGATTCTGTGCGGCCCGATTTTGAAAGTATTAAAGAAGAAGACATTGAATGGGATTTTGGCGACGGAACCGTAGTTACCGGAAAGTTTGCCGCATCTCATATTTATCGCGAAACAGGTTCTTATGTAATAAAACTTACTATTAAAGGCGATGCTGCTGAAGCAATAGCCTCGGGTGTCGCATATAAGGAAGTAAAAGTTGACCCCCCGGCTTCACAGATAAACTTAAATGTAACGATAGGTGATCGCTTTCTCGGATATTTAAGTTATTACAGGGATGGTTTTCTTGTAATTGATAAAAACAGATTAAATGTTACTTTAACCGAAGCGCGTGATGTAGGTATAACTTTTGATGCATCCGAAACACGCGGCGGTTCGCAGACTGAACAGCAACAGGAAGCCGGTGAAACATATATTCAGACAATTTCATGGAAATTCGGTGACGGAAGCGACAGGATCTTCGGTGAAATGGTTGCCAATGATGTCCAAACTCATTATTACGGAGAAGAAGGAACCTACCCCGTTATTGTTGAAGTTGAGGATTCAAGAGGAGTTAAAGACAGAAAAGTATTTGAAGTTGTAGTTGATTCTCCCGCCGCAAGAATAGATTTGGATCCCGGAACAAACGCAAGAATAAATGAAGAAGTAACTTTTGATGCCGGTCAGTCAACTACAGATGCAGGCCAGATTTCAGGATACAACTGGAATATAGAAAATTCACAATTAAGATATTCGGCAGAGGAAAGCGGTGAAAGCTTTACCACAGAATTCGAGAACCCGGGGACTTATGATGTTTCACTTATGGTTACCGATAATCTGGGTAACAGTGCTACTGATCGCACCCGGTTACAGATTGAATCAGAGCCTCCACAGGCTGAATTTACTTATTCGATTCCCGACCCGAGCAAACCGCATATTTATTTATTTGACGGTACTCAGAGTTTTGACCCTGACGGGAATATTCAAACCGGGACTTATAATTATACATGGAATGTAAATGCGGTTGATGAAGATTACGATTTTATCGATATTGAAACAGGTGAGATAGATCCGGATGGGGATACAAAACCGAGAATGTATCTTAAATTTTATAGAACTGGAAAATATAAAGTTACTTTGGAAGTCGACGACGTAAATGAACCTGATAATCCGGGAGTTCCTCAGGAACAGACTGTTAATGTTGACAGTATTTTGGATGTGGACTTTATGAATGTTGATGAAGGTTCGGCAGCTTTGCTTAATGAAGACGGTGAAGCAACAATAGATTTTATTGGATATTCGGAAAATGCGGTTGCTTATGAATGGGATTTTGGTGACGGCAGCGAGCCTGTTTCAGGAGATATGATCGCCAATCAGACAACAATTAGCCATACCTATACCGAAGCGGATAATTATAATGTAAGACTTTCAGTATTTGACAGAGAGGACAATGAAAACAGTATTAACAGAAGAGTGATTATCGGGGAAGCCGATTCTCCATTAGCTGTAATTTCGGCAAAAGCGGGTGATAACGAAATCTATGATTTAAGTGAACCCATTACGGTTAACAGAAAAACGGTTTTAACTTTTAGTGCCGAAAGGTCCTTGAATAGGGATGGAACAGGGCGAAGACTTGCTTATCAATGGAACTTTGGTGATACAAAGAGGTCAACAAAAAAGACAGCTACACATACTTATAATGATTTAAGCCCAAAAGATCCCGGTTATTATACTGTTACACTTAAAGTTCTTGATGAAAACGATTTAACAAGTACGTCAACAACTGCAGTAAGAGTGAATGTGGTTGGCGAAACACCTACATTACAGGCATTTACAGCTGTTCCTCAGCAATCCGATCTTACAACTCCCGTACGTGTGAAACTTGACGCAGTAGGTGCCGAAGATCCGGACGGGCAAATAGTTAAATACTTATGGTGGTATTATAATGAAGAAGATCCCGATTTAACTTTCGGCCATACAATTACACAAAATCCTCAAGCTTTTGTAACAATAGGAACACGCGGACGTGAAGGGGATCCTTCAACTTATAAGTTTGGTCTGCAAATGACTGATCAGGAGAATTTTACAACCGATGCCGGTGATGTTTTATCCGAAAATCTTATACCCGGTTTGACTGTTATTAACGGACCTAACGACATTCCGGTTTCAAGCTTTACTGTTGATCGGACCTCGGTTTTTGTAGGTGAAGTTGTTAATTTTACAAGCAGTTCTTATGATCCGGATGGAAAGATTATAAGTTATATATGGGATACCGAAGGAGATGGGTTTGGGAATAATGAAGAAACAAATCTTTCAACAATTGCATATGAATATGATACTCCTCATCCCGATGGTGTGAATGTAAGATTGAAGGTTATAGATAATAATTATGCGGAATCCATATCAAAACCTGTAAAAGTGTTTGTTGATGTTGTTTCCGAACCTCCTACGGCTGCATTCAAATATGAACAGGTCGGCGATAACAAGATTAAATTTTTAAACAATTCTCTGCCTGATGAAGAATCGGGTGCTGAAATTGATTCTTATCAATGGGATTTTGATATAAGCAGTAACCTTGAAAGCGCTGACAGTGATGGTGATGGTGTACTTGATAATGATAACGATTCCGAACAAGAGGATCCTGTATGGATTTATGAAGAGCCCGGTGTTTACAGAGTTAAACTAACGGTGGTGGATACATATGGCAAAAGCGATGAAGTTATTAATTTTGTTAATGTAACCTCTTCAGAACCCCGACAAACCACAACTACAAATACAACTATACAAACAACTGACCTGAATGCGGATTTTATTACCGATCCTCTACCTCGTGATGATGGTGATATACATTTATCGGGGGCATTTGGAGAGGTAAGTTTTGATTTTTCAAAGTCACAAGGCAATATAAAAAGATATGTTTTTGATAATAATATTTATGTTGATTCGGATAACAATGGCAGAAAAGCCGATGATGAGGATTACTCGACCACTATACCCGGCGTTTACACAACTACATTTAATTCTGAAACCGAAAGAATAAAAGTACGGCTTACGGTTTTGGGAGAAGCGGATTCATTTGATGTTAAAGAAGTCGAAGTGGTTTTTGATCAGGATTTAAGCAAGATACAAGCAAATATTTTAGGCAATACAAATATACCTTTAATACTTTTTAACATTGTTTTATTTGGTATAGTTAGTTTAAGCCTTTATAAATTGTCGCTTAAAGAAGTAAATAAATAATAATAACTATATAATTATGGATAATAACAGGTCTCCAAATACACAATCCGCAGAAGGTTTCGGTACCGAGCCTGCTCTAAAAAAACCCGCAGCTGAACCTAATCAGCAATCGGAACAGACTTCCGAGGCTAATGAAACGCAGCAGCCGGCAAGTACGAAGCCCGAGCCAAAGCCCGAGCCTCAGGTAGCGCCAAAGCCCGAGCCAAGGCCCGAGCCAAAGCCCGAGCCTCAGGTAGCGCCAAAGCCCGAGCCTCAGGTAGCGCCAAGGCCCGAGCCAAAGCCCGAGCCTCAGGCAGCGCCGAAGCCCGAACCCCAGGCAGCGCCGAAGCCTTCGGCTGTACCGAAATCTTCGGTTTCGGCAAAAAAAACTCCGGCACAAAAACCCGCGGGTAAACCGGCACCTGCAAAACCTTCGCAGGAACAAATGATTAAAAAAGAGAAATCAAGGAACAAAAAACTTTTATTCGGTTGCGGAGGTGCTTTTGGATGCGGAACAATACTTTTATTGGTATTGATTTTTGTATTTGTAGGGGCTGCCGGAGCAGGAACAAGTTCACTTGCTCAGGCACTTGGTATCAATCAGGCGCAATTGGTAAATACTTTGATATTAATTGTTAATTTGTTTTTTGGAATAAGTGCATTAATAGCATTCATTTTGTCAATTGGCGGAATATTTAAAGCCGTGATGGCAAGAAAAAGCGATACATTAACCAAAAGAAGAGGTTATGTGATGTCCGGAAGTGCATTTGGAATTCTGATTTTAATAATTGTTTTATGGGTTGGCGCCTGGTTTTACTTGAATTCTCAGCAGGTTCCGCAGCAAGAGGTTCAGCCAACCGGTTTAATAACAATACCTGAAGATACGACCAATTTAACAGCACCTGTAGAAATAAAATTTGATGCTTCAAATTTGCCGTACGATCAAAATACTTACGATATACTTAGTTATTACTGGGATTTTGATGATGGAACCGAGGGCCCCGGCAGTGCTGTTGAAACTCATGTTTATGAAACCAAAGGTGACGGCAGATTCGACGTTACCCTTATTTTGACCTTTGAAAACATGAACACAGGTGAAGAAAGCGAACAAACACTTGAACATACGGTTACAATTGCCGATGAACAGATCCGTGCAATTATTACAGCCGATACCAGGGAAGGCGATATCCCCTTAACAGTAAATTTTGACGGAAGTGAATCTTCGGATCCCGACGGAACCATACGATCATATGAATGGGAAGTTAACGGTCGGGGATTTGAAGAAAGCGATGAAACTTTCACTCATACTTTTGAAAGAGCAGGAGACCATACTGTAAAGCTTCGTGTTACAAATGTAGAAGGCGATTCAAATGTTGATGAAATCAACATTACGGCTGAATTGGGTGATGTTCCGAATCCTGTGCTCAGTATTCCCGATATGGAAGATCAGGGGCAATTATTTACCGATAAAAGTTATAGTTTTGATGCTACCGGGACTACAAGTCCGGGAGGAGCAATAACAAGTTATGAATGGGATTTTGGCGACGGCACCACAAAGGCGAGAACAAGAAATGCGCAGCATACTTATGATACAGCGGGAACATATACGGTTATTTTAACCGTTACCGATGAAGCAGGTGTTACTGCAACCGAAGAACAGCAAATCAAAGTTGGTATTGCACCTTCTATGCCCGAAGCTGTAATAGCTACTGTTCCTCCAAAAGAAGATCCTGAAGATAATTTTATAGAAGGACAGGTGCCTTTTGAGGTTAGTTTTGATGCTACAAATAGTACCGACCCTGATGACGATATTATCGATTATCAGTGGGATTTTGATGGAGACTCGGAAATCGATGCTTCAGGTGAAACAGTTACCTATACGTTTAATGAAATAGGTAATTATAATGTTTCGCTTCTTGTTACCGATTCCGCCGGATTTGAAGATAAAAGTGTATTGCTTGTGAGGGCCGTTTCTCCCGGTTTGCAGGCTGGAGTAACCGCTGATCCCGTGTCGGGTGTTGTTCCTTTAACAGTGGATTTTGATGCAACAGGTTCAAAGTACCCTGATGGTGAAATTGTTGGATATGAATGGAATTTCGGTGATGGTTCTCCAAGAAGAAGCGATGTAGGTGAGGTTACTTATAAATATACGAAAATAGGTAATTTTACAGCCACCGTTAAAGTAAGGACAAACGATAATAAACAGGAAGAAGCTGAAGTTCTTATAAGTGTACGTCAGGTACCTTTAAAATCATGTTTTGAATCTTCCAGAACAACCGGTGACGCACCACTTAACGTGACATTGAATCCTTCTTGTTCCACGGGAACAATAACCGATTATGACTGGAATTTCGGCGACGGAGAAACATCCACCGAGAGAAGGCCGACACACACCTTTGAAAATCCCGGAACTTATGAGATTATATTGGAGGTTTCGGATGCACAGAATGTAGTTGATACTTCATCACAATTTATAACAGTCACCGGTGAATTAACCCAATAATTATGGCATTGAATAAAAAAAAGAAAAAAGCGGTACAAATAATCGGATTAATTGCAATAATCGCATTAATGTTAACAAGTTTTGCTCCCGCTATATCGTTATTTTTTGCTCAACAGTAATAGTTAGAGTATAAATTTGACGATAAAACTATTAAATGGTATAATATCATAATGGTATTATGCCATTTTTAAATACTCGAATTAAAATAAATAACAAAAATAAAAATGGAAAATCCCTTAGCATCAATGCCTTCGGATGATGAAAATAAATCCGCTCAACAAAAAAGCTCTAAACCTAAACCCGAGCCGCAAAATCAGCGGCCTCAGAACCGGGAACAAGAATCTCTTGTAGAACCTCCGCAAAAAAAAGAACAGGAAGCTCCCGAAATGCCGGGACCTGAAAATGCGGCAAAAAAAGCTCAGCAGGAAAAACTTTCTGAAAAAAAATCGTTTTTTACAAAAGGTAAAATAATTGCAATTTTTGTGGGACTGGTTGTTATCGCTGCGATTGTTGGGGCGGTTATTTATTATCAGAGTTCGGAACAATTTCAGGGAGCAACTTTTGATAAAACTAAAAGAGAAACAACAGCAGAAACTGCAGTTGTCGAAGGTGAAGTCGTTGAATCATGTCCTTCCGAAAAAGGTTTGGCACCGAGTGATAGGCAATTCACATATAAATGTGCCTGTACTTTGGATGAAAGAACTCCGAATCCTGAGATATGGGACCCTGTTGACGGTGTATGGACCGAAGATCCCACGGTTCACGAGAATCCTTGTGTTTGTCCCGAAGAACGGCCGATATTCGATTCCGAAGCAAATGAATGTATTCAGCTGGAATTGGCACCTCTAGCACCTATTCCTCTTACCAGAGATCAGGAAACATGTGAAAATACTACAGCAAAAGGCGACCTTATAAATGCATATAATCAAAGAAATTGGGATGCATACCGAACAGCTATACAAAAACTTGATGATTTGGATTGTTTTTCAGAATGTGACACTCATATTTACTGGATTATCCTGTATTTAAATACCAATGATATTGATAATGCATCTACTCGGTTTGCTTCATTTAAAAGGACCTGCGGAAGTGATTGTAATACATATTTTAATTTGATGGCGATTGTAGCTGAAATTTTAAGTGACAAAGATCAAAGAATACAAACCTTTGAGCAAACCAGAGATGGATTATCCGAAGAAGAATTGAATTTTTTGAGTTTGGTTGCCCAAGGTTATATAAATAGTTGTCAGTGCATCTCAATGGAAGATTTATTGGCCAATCCTCCCAGGATACTCGATTCTTATTTTGAGGATTCTTCAGATTTAATCAGTGCCGTAAATGAACCTTTGAGTTCCTCACGCTTAACAAAAGAAGATTTAAACCTGGTTATTGCATATGCTCAGGCATATTCTCCTTCTGTTCAATCTGTTTTGCAGCAAGTTTATGATGATAATTGTATTGTGGAAGAAATACCGCAAAATTGTGAAGACCTCAACATAAAAGCCCCGTTTGAATCGGATACCCATGTGATGGATAATTTATTTGATCCGGCAACAGATGAACTTGCTGTTGAAATAGTAGGCGGTGAAGATAATATTCAAAATTACAGATATACAGCCGCACAAGATACGGTTAAATTCGACGATACAAGTAGTGATTTTATAAGTCAAAATCAAATGGTAAGTTTGAGCGGCGGCCCTGCCGAAGGTGATACAGAAGAAATAACGGTTACCGCAATTGATGTAACCGGTCGTCCTTTAACCGAATGTTCAGACAGCTTTACCATAACCAGACCCGCTGAAGAACAACCTGTCTGCAGATCTCTGGAAATAGTTGAACCCGCAGCGGCAAATCAGCCCGGAACCCCTACAATCGAAATACCTGCCTCAGGATTTGAAAACGAAACTATTCGTGTAGAGTTGGATGCCGATCCCGGTTCTTATGTTGATTTAAGATATACTTCCGACAATGGAAATATTACGTTTAATGATGAAGGTGTACTTGATACCAGTGCGTTATCTGTAAGTATGGATGGTGCACCGCCAGAGGATGTGGAAGAACTTGTTACAGTATGGGCAAGACAGGAAACAGATGGGGGAGTATCCGGAATTGAAACTTGTAACGATGCATTTATAGTTACTGTGAGTCCCGAAATTGACGAAGATGAACCGCCCAGACTTACTTTTGTACCACCTGACGAAGAAGAACCTGTTTGCGGCGATGGCGAAATAAACCAGGATTTTGAAGAATGCGACGACGGAAACAATATAAACGGAGACGGTTGCAGTGCGGATTGTATTATTGAAGATGAACCACCTTCTTTAACCTATGTACCACCTGACGAAGAAGAAGATGAACCACCTTCTTTAACCTATGTACCGCCGACCGAAGAAGAA
>CAYFUK010000036.1:0-13355 GCA_964346325.1 uncultured Candidatus Peribacteria bacterium
ATTGCTCGAAGAAACCTCAAAGAATATCATTGAAACTTTTAAAGTAAAATAATCATTGACTTTAAATTATATAATTCCTACTATTTAACTGGGAATGATTCTTAATATTTCATAATGACAAATGGAGACGGAACAAATTGGGTCTATTCGGATATAGTGAAACAGCATTTTTTTGAACCTCAAAATATATTAAAAGGTGATCCCGAAGAATATGGTGCGGACGGTGTTGGTTATGTAGGCAGCCCCGCATGCGGTGATATGATGAAAATGTGGATAAAAGTGGATAAACTTACCGATACAATTAAAGAATGCAAATGGCAGACCTTCGGGTGTGCTTCGGCAATAGCATCAACTTCGGTTTTATCTGTTATGGTAACGGAAAACGGGGGTATGAGTCTTGACCGGGCGATGGAAATAACTCCTCGGGATATTACCGAGCGTTTATCGGGCCTTCCTGACAAAAAAATTCATTGCAGTGTTCTGGGCGATAAAGCTTTAAGAGCTGCAACAAATGATTATTTTAAGAAAAGCGGACAGGAAGAAAGAATAAAAAAAGATAAAGCAAAAATAATCTGCCGCTGTATCGATGTAACTGATCATGAAATTGAAGAAGCGGTTCTGGAAGGCAAGCATACCTGGGAAGAAATGCGGAAGGCAACAAAGTGCGGCACGGGCTGCGGAGGATGCAAACCGCGAATCGAAAACTTAATAAAACAATATAAACTGCAATATTTTGGAGAATAATAATCATATATATTTAGATCACGCGGCAACAACGCCAATGGATCCGCGTGTATTAAAAGCGATGGAACCGTATTTAAAAGATCAATTCGGGAATCCTTCTTCCATTTATCAAATTGCTCAAAATGCAAAACGAGCTTTAGATGAAGCTCGAAGTGATGTAAGTGAAATTCTGGGATGCACTCCGGAAGAAATAATCTTTACAAGCGGCGGAACCGAAAGCGATAATCTGGCAATTCTGGGAACAACACGCGCCAATAAAAAGAAAGGAAAACATATCGTTACAACAAAAATCGAGCATCATGCTGTTTTGCATCCATGTGAATTTTTGGAAAAAGAAGGTTTTGAAGTAACTTATGTGGATGTTGAACCGAACGGAATTGTGGACGCGGAAAAAGTAAAAAAAGCTGTTCGGGACGACACAATCCTGGTTAGTGTAATTTACGCAAATAATGAAATCGGCACAATTCAGCCAATCGGCATTATAGGAAGATTCTGCAAAAAACGTGATATACCCTTTCATACCGATGCGTGTCAAGCTGCAGGAGCACTTGATATTGATGTAAACAGACTTAAAGTTTCACTTTTAACTTTAAATGGAAGCAAAATCTACGGACCAAAGGGAGTTGGAGTTCTATATATTAAAAAAGGAATCGATATTCGGCCTTTGATGTATGGGGGTGAGCAGGAAAGGAGAATCCGCCCCGGAACTGAAAATGTCGCAGGAATCGCAGGATTGGCGACAGCTTTAAAATTGGCTCAAAAAGAGCGTGAAAAAGAAAACAAACGTTTAATCGGGCTTCGTGATTATTTGATTAAAGAATTAAAAAAACAAATTCCCAAAGTAAAATTAAATGGCGATCAAAAATTGCGTCTGCCAAACAATGTAAATATTTCTATTCTGGATATTGAAGGTGAGGCATTATTATTAAGATTGGATATGGCGGGATTTGCAGCTTCGAGCGGAAGCGCCTGTACTTCGGGAAGTCTTGACCCTTCGCACGTTATTTTGGCGCTGGGTGAACCTTACGAAGTTGCTCATGGCAGTATAAGATTTACTCTGGGCAAAAACACAACAAAAAAGGAACTCGACAAATTGCTTAAAGTCTTACCTAAGATAGTTAAAGATTTAAGAGCGATTTCCCCGGTAAGCTTGACAAAAGTTTAAAAGTGAGTATCATAAAGAGCCTTGCTTAACTTTACAATTATGGAAACTCAAAACAACAATGCTGAAAGATCCGATTCTCCTACTGTTTTGGCTGCAAAACAGGTGATAGATACGATTTTCGATCAATACGAGAACCCACGTTTAACAAGTGCGAAAATAATTGATGCTGACTCTGAAGATTTTAGCGCATTGATTGAGTCGTTAATGTCGGATCCGGCAAAACCGATACTTTTTATAACTAATCAACGTGTTCCGAAAACAATTGAAAGCAAACCCGATTTAATAAGAATTCTTAAATTTCCGAATGTGAGAATAGTAAGAACAACAAATTTTGTTGCCGAAGCTGTTGATATATTTGATAGAGGGCGTTATGAAGCCGATTCCGCTATTAAAAATACATCTATGGAAAGTTTAAGAAGCAGAATTCGCCATGATCTTTCTCATGCATTAAATGGCAGCAATGTTTATGACAAAGATGAACTGATCAAAAAAGCCAGAATGGAATTGGGATTGGATGGCGATGATGAAAAAATTGTTAAACAGATCATGAATACGGAAATTGCCGTTGAACCTGAAACATTTACAGAAATTAACGGTGTGTTTGTTGATTGGGCAGGCACCTTATTGGATGAAAATTATAAATTTAATGAGGAATTATTCGGAAAAGCTCAAAAAAAGGCAAAAGATATGGGTATGCCGATTATTATATGGACCGGAGGCGAAGTAACCGCTGTTTATGATTATCTGGGAATGCAGTTTAAAGATGCCCCTCTTGATATTCATGTTTGCAATAAAGCGGACTGCGGAGGATTAAAAATCAAACATGCAATTGATGACCTGCCAAAAAATGAACTTGAGCAAAGATATAAATTTAAAATCGATGAATTGGAGAAAGTATAATAAAAATCATGGTTCGAAATTCCGGCCCGGGCCGGGAAAGCCGATTAATTGTAAAAATCGCGCAAATGTCAAATCTTTAGCTTAACGCCTTGGTGCCGCGGGAGGGAATCGAACCCTCACATGGTATTACCCATACAGGATTTTAAGTCCTGCGCGTCTACCAATTCCGCCACCGCGGCAAATTCAGGCACGTATCCATTTAAGCGTGCCCGGCTTAAAATTTCAATAGAATTATTCCGCGTCTCCGCCGGTTTCATCTACAAACTTGCGCGTAGCAAGCTCTTTATCGAGCATGTAGAGCCCCTGACCTTTTTCACCCATTATTTCAAGTTTATCAATTATTTCCTGAGCCGCGGCTTCTTCTTCAACCTGTTCATCAATAAACCATTTTAGCATTGACTGTGTTGCATAATCTTTTTCGTCCGTTGCCAGTGTATATAAATCGTTTATTAACGCCGTAACTTTTTGTTCATGCTCCAAAACCACCTTTATAACAGCAACAGGAGAATCAAATTCGGTTTTCGGTTTTT
This sequence comes from uncultured Candidatus Peribacteria bacterium, assembly GCA_964346325.1. Taxonomy (GTDB): domain Bacteria; phylum Patescibacteriota; class Gracilibacteria; order UBA1369; family PNNO01; genus JAUVDZ01. The sequence goes on from CAYFUK010000036.1 coordinate 3,340, forward strand.
CAATGGCTTCAAGTTTCACATCACCTCCCCTTTCATATATGTACCTGTAAAATTTCATTGCATGGGTTAATTCTTCCTGCGCCTGAATCTTCATCCAGTTACCGAATCCTCCAAAACCTTTGCCGTCAAAATATGCCGCCATTGCCAAATATAAATAAGATGAATAAATTTCGGCATTTATCTGTGCGTTTATCGCGTCCTGTATTTTTTGATTCATATTGAAATTTTGTTAAATTATTTGTTGATCATTATAAATCAATTGACAATTAAATCAATATAATAAAGAATATAATCCTTTAAAATTTTTTATAATGAAAACTCCCGAGACTCAAAAAACTTACCAACCTGAACACGTAAACACAAAAAAGATAGAATTTGAAGGTAGCTCTTATCCTCTTGAATCTGTTGATTATTTAAGAGATAAATTAAGAAAAAAGTACACGAAATTTTTAAAAAAGCTTGAACGCCGAAAAAAAGTAACTTTAACCGGGAGAGTTGAAGAATGCCGGGATTTTTTTGTTAATGAATTCATCTATGACATGGCAATGTATATTGCGGAATGTTCAGAGAAAGGAGAATCTTTATGCTGCGAGGATATTGCCCGGGAGTTCGGTGTGGATGATATTAAATTCATCCACAATAAACTTCCCTTTTTAAGAAAAATCTTTGAGCTGATAGGCTTGCAACTTCAAACAACTTTTTCCGACAAAGTTACAACCGCCGCACCAAAAGCCAAAATAAAAAGTATGAAAATACCTGTACACAAACTTTCTAAGAAATAGGCTCACCATCGCATGTGATTTCGTCTGCGCTAATTTGAATTTCGGTAAATTTCTCATCGGAATCGGGCCTTTTTGACTCCCCTTCCGTTTCAATAACCGTACCTTTAAATCCAAATTCACCGTTACAAACAGGTAGAGTTTTAGTATAAACAACAAGCTGATCTCCATTATCAAAATCAACATAAGCGATATAAGGATAATCAGGTTTTATGTCAATCATATGCTGCCATACCTGATCTGAAAGTTTTCCCGAAAGTTCAACCGTTTCCCCTGCTTCAAGATTCAGTTTTTCGTTTGGAACGGGCTCGCCGGAACAACCGCTTAATACTAAAACAAGAATTGCCGGAAGTAATAATAGCTTTTTCATTTTTCGATATTTTAAATGACTTCTTAATAATATATAATCTTTGTATGGAATTCAACAAAGTTACAAAAGAACGGATATTGCAACAGAGCTAAAAACAGGCAAACACCCTTATTGCCACGGTTACACTAAAAGATTTTAAATGAATAAAAGTAAACGAAAATTAATAAATCTATGGAAAGAGCATTTTGATTTCGATGACCGGCTTATCGAAGCTTTTATAAAAGTAAAACGTGAAGATTTTATAGACGGTAAATTGAGTGGTGTCGCATATGAAGACGCTGCCCTTCCCATTGCTGAAGGCCAGACCATTTCGCAGCCAACAACTGTTATGATTATGCTTGATCTGCTCGATATACGCGAAGATGATACTATTCTGGAAATAGGATGCGGTTCAGGATACAATGCCGCATTAATGGCGGAAGTTGCTATAAAGGGTAAAGTAATTTCAACGGATATTGTTAAACTTCTTGCTAAAAGAGCAAAAATAAAACTCGAAAATTACAAAAATGTTGAAGTCTACCCGATTGACGGATTCAAATATGCACAAAAAGACGGCCCTTTTGATAAAATAATAGTAACAGCGGCAATCAAACAAATTCCTGATTTTCTTAAAGAAAAATTGAATGAAGGCGGCATTATTTTAGCCCCTGTCGGCAATATTTTTTCACAGCAGATGATTGTAATGCGCAAAACCAAAGGCAAAATCGAAACCGAAAAACACGGAGCTTTTATGTTTGTACCTGTTACAGGTGAATACGGATTTTAGAAACGAATTATTCGGTGTTTCTTTTTATCACTTGCTTCCATAACTCTTTCAACTGACGATCTTATAAGATTTATCAAATCGTCTTCATTAAAATATTCGTAATTACCAAAATCTTCCCGCAGAATTTCATCAATTGCTGCGTGCCTTTCTTCTTCATCTAAATCTGCAATTTTATCCTGAACAAACCGTATTATATTTGCAACAGACCATTTATCCAAAAGATCCGCTCTTACTGATCTTTCAAAGCCTGCATCTTTGAGCTTTAATGCTGCATCCAATATTTTGCTTTCTAATGATGAATTTGACATATTATTATGATTATTTTTTCGAAATGGTTAAAAATTTTACATTTTTTTTAAAATTTGTCAATAGTTTTAATTGATATGTTATAATCAAAATATAAATTCTAAACATCAAAGATTGAAAAAACGCAAAAAACAACCAAAGCAAAAACTAAATAAATTCGATAACCTTAGCAAACCGCAGGAAGAGTTTGATTTTCATGATCGCGGAATTTTAACTGAGCACGATATAAAAAAACTTGCGGATGAATTTTTGGATGAATGCCGAGACCGAAAACTTGGCAAAGTTTTGTTTATTACGGGTAAAGGGCTGCATTCAAGGCAGGGTATGCCGGTTATTAAACCTTTTCTTAAAAAATATCTGCTTGCAAAACCGTTTGTTGAGCGCGTTTATGAAGGCAGACGCGACCGAGGCGGAAGCGGCACTCTGGAAGTAATTCTTGATTTTAATTATGACCAAATATAAACGTTTTTGGGAAATAGATTTTGCACGTGGTGTTGCGATAATAGCAATGATAGCGTTTCATATTGCTTTTGATCTGCAATATTTTGATATTATAGATATTGAAATTAGCAATTTTGTCTGGATTTTGTTCAGGGATTCAATTTTCAGTTTATTCTTTTTGCTTGTTGGTATTACGCTTACTCTGAGTTACTCCAACAAAAGGCCTTTTTCGCATTTTTTACTGAGAGGCATAAAAATTTTTTCATGGGGTCTTTTAATTACAATTGCAACTTTGCTTTTTTTGGAAAGAGGATTTGTTTATTTTGGTGTTCTGCATTTTATAGGTGTTTCGATAATCCTGGCTTATCCATTTTTAAGACTGCGCTATTTTAACATTGTGATTGGACTTTTTATTCTGTTTGCGGGATTGTATGTTTCCGGTTTAACTTTTGATTTCCCCTGGCTTTTATGGATCGGATTAAGACCGGAAAATTTTTATTCTCTGGATTACTTTCCTGTTCTGCCTTATTTTTCGCTTATTCTATTTGGGATATTTTTAGGAAATATTTTTTATAAAAAACATAAAAGAAATTTTACAATTAAAGAACGCAATATTGAATTCATAGAGTTTTTGGGAAGAAACTCCCTGGCTATTTATTTATTGCACCAGCCGTTAATTATATTGTTCATAAGTCTTTTTAAAAACTTTTTCTAATTCTTTGTGATTAAAAATACCTTCATTTGTTATTATTTTTTTAAAAAATTTTGACGGAACTCTGTCATGCGAATATTTAATTCTTTTATATTCAATTGGTTTATGAATATGTATTCGTTTATGTTTATGAATAAATATCTCTCCCCTTTCTTTCGACTTCCATAAACTGAATTTATCTGTTCCCAAAAACATGTAAATCGGAGTATCATCAAGCTGAAATTCTGTAATTATGCTTAACGCACCCGGATTCATGACAAAATGCTGTGTGTCTTTAAATGTTAAAGCGCCGTAAAAAATAAAATCAATCCGATCATGTAAATGCGAGAGCATGTAAGCAGGCACAACAGTAAAAGGTATATCGGCAGAGTGAAGAAGTTCAATATTATCGTGGGTTTTTTTGTAATCCTGTTCAGCTATAATTACATCAAATTTTATTTTTTTATTTTTGTAATGAATAAGAACATCCTGAACGGTATGGCTGTGATCATGAATAAGTATAGTTTTACCTTCAACATCAATTTTATCCGCATTTTTTAAAAGAAGCTTTTTTTGTTCGCGAGCGTATTTTAATGTTTGTTTGATTCTTTTAATAGCTTGTTTTTTCCACTTTTTATCTGCTGTAACATTGCATACGTTTTCGTTCATTTCTTTTTCAAGATATCCGAAATAATATCTAAAAATTCCGAATTTGGGTTCAGTATTTTTAACCATTTCGGCAAATTCGCTATATTGCTTACAAAAATCATTGAATTTTGTACCTTTAAAGGCACATATTGCATCAATTAACGAGAGCAGTACAAGTTCAGTCAGATCCCTTGAACCAATATCAATTTCAAGTTCCCTCATTAAATCTGAAAATAGTTTGTTTTTTGGTGTCATAAATTATAAAGTTGCAAAATATAAATAAACGCTGCAAACAGCCAAGATTCCAAGTGTTAAAGGAAAGCTGAACTTCATGTAATTTAAAAAAGATATATTAACTCCGTTCTTTTTAGCCAAATCAGCTGAAATAACATTTGCGGATGCTCCTATTAAAGTACCGTTTCCTCCAAGGCAGGCTCCAAGTGAAAGCGCCCACCATAAAATGGTCATATCAGTTAAAGGAAACTGCGACTGAATTCCCATTATCACAGGGATCATAACGGTTACAAAAGGAATGTTATCAAGCACCATCGAAACAAATCCGGATACCCAAAGTATTATTAATGCAAGAATGAACACGTCTGAAGTTGAAGTAACAATTAAATGACTAAGCTCTTCCAAAACACCTGTTTTCTCTATTCCCGCTACCATTATAAAAAGGCCTGCAAAAAATAAGAGGGTACTCCATTCAACAGACCTTAAAGAATCGTGGATATCGATTTTTTTTGTTGTAAGAATTCCAAGAACTATTGCCGCGGTAAAAGCAATAACATAATTTGGCAAATCCAAATATCCCTGAAGCAAAAACCCTGCAATTGTTGCTCCGAGTGCTATTATCACCTTGATAACGAAATCTTTATGTATTGTTTTTTTAACAAACTTCATTTTAACCTTTCTTATAATCACATTTGCAATAGTAAGGTCGGTAAGATTATCCGAAATCGGTCTGATTTTACGCCAGTACTTAACAATAAAAACAATCAATCCCAGAACCATAACAGCAAGTATCGGAATCCACAGATTTACAATGAAATCCAAAAAATTAAAACCGGTTGCTCCTCCGATAATAATGTTCGGCGGATCACCGATTAAGGTAAGGCCACCTCCGATATTCGAAAATATAATCTCGGCAAAGATATAAGGCTTGGGATCTTTACCCATGCCTTTAACAAGTTCGATTGTTAAAGGTACAATCAAAATGACTGTTGTCACGTTATCGAGAAAAGCCGAAAAAACAGCGGTAAGTGTTGAGAAAAACAAAAATATGGCAAGTGGATTGCCTTTTGTAAATTCAGCTATTTTAACATTGAGCCATTCAAAAATACCGCTCTTTGAAGCGATATTAACAAGTAGCATCATGGCCATTAATAAAAGGATAGTCTCGAATTCAATTGCTTCAATAGCTTCTTCGGGAGTCAAAACACGAAAAATTACCATTAATAATGCTCCGAGAAGTGCAGTGAGTGATTTATCAAAGTGTTCAATTACAATGAATATAAATGCGAGTCCGAAAATCCCAAGCGTTATATATTCCAGCATTTAATCAGTATTAATTTTTCCGTTGATTGATTGTACTCTTACTCAAATATACTTTCAACTTTAGCTTTTATTTCTTCTTCGCTTTTAATAATTTGATCATGATTATTCAAAGTTTTTTTAAGTAACTTTAAATATCTGAGTGTTTTTTCATCATTCAAATCACTACTTTGTGATTCATAAAACATTATCATTAATCCTATTTCGTCTAGCTTTGCACGTTTACCAATTAACTCAGTTAAATTAAATAAAAGATCGGTTGCATTTATTTGTAAAAGTTTAATTGCAATCTGATCAATTGGCACACCGGTTTCAATAAGCTTACGATTAATAATTTCATAGGCATCATTATCTGCAATCTGAACTCCGACTTCATCGCTTCGATCTATTAATTCCCTATTAAAAATACCATCTATAATTTTTATAATAAGATCAAAATCCCCCATTTGAGAAATTGTTCCGGCCCAGTAAGCAAGGCTATGTTTGGCATTAAGTAACTTGCATTGCTGATTATACTTTTCCACAGACATAAAATTAAAAAAATTAAAAATACAAGGTTGTATTTATAAACCTTTTTGAATAATTTGTCAAGTAATAGTTTTTATTAATTTTGACCTTTTTATTTTTCTAGTTAAAAATTCAAATAAAATCGCGTCTTCAAAACCTCCATTAAGTATTTCTTCCACCAATAAATCCAGATCCGTCCGCCATTCAAAAAAATCCGTTATATTATCATTTTCCTCAAATTCATGCGGATTTAAATAATTTTTTAATTCCCGCATAAATTTTTTATCTTCATCATCCAAATATTTTAACAGGCCGTCGGGTACATTTTCTCCGTCAACAATATAGAATTCTATTAATTGCTGCCTAAACTCTCTTTTTAATTCTTCCAAAGCATTATTGAAAAAACCGGGGTCACGTTCAATACTTCCAAGCTGAATATAAAGATTGAATAAAAACCTTGTTTTAAAATAAACAATAGGATCGATTTTCATCAAATTCATCGGATTGCTTTCAAAGCTATGCAAATCTTTATATAATTCATATTCATCTTCATTTAATTTTGTAACATCAACACCACCACACGCATGCATTGCCAATCTTATTTGCGGATATTCCGGTAATGATTTAATTTGAGCCGAATCAGAACTTGCCAAATAATTCTCTATACTGCATTGCAGTTGCTCATTTTGTTCGGCAAATGATTGTGCCAGCAAAGTTATAATGCTGTCTATGGGTTCCTTTTCGGGATTTTCAACTTCACCTTTGTATGTTTCAGTCATTGTTCCGTTGTTTCATGTATAGTTTATATAAAACTCTGTCATTGAATTCTTTTTCAAGGGCCCTTATATCCAATTCGCTTTCTTCATCAATTATGGGAATAATCAGCCGATTAACAATAACATTCCCCATTTCTATCCTGTTCACCCCGAATTTTTGAAAAGAAAACTCGGGAAAGGCGGATTGTATAATTTGATCAAGGAACTTCCACCAGCTAAATATGCTTGAGAAATATCTTAGTTTAGCCCAGTAATCCGGATTTGAGAGAGAAAGTTCATAAGGATCGTTAATCCCCGCTTTATTCATAAATTTTTTTAAATTGTTTTTAACACGGCTCTCAATTATTTCAATCATCTCATAATTAAATTCGCACCAATCAAAATCCGGCACTTCATCAGGATCAATCCCGTCTATCAAATGTTCTATGGTTAAGCCGGTTTCGGTTGATATATACTCTTTTTCATTAAAATCCGATTCAGGGTGATCAATTTCCGGAAAATCTTCGGCTTGGGCATTGAATATATCTTCTTTTTCATCCATAATAAAAATGGTAAAGGAAAACTTTATAATGCATTTAGATGATAAAGTCAAGGGAACGAATCCGGGTATTGTAAAACGGATGCAATATTTATAACCGAGATAATCGAAACATTTACAAGTAGTTTATAATTATGATTATCTTTTAAAACCGCCACACTAATCCCCTTCTATTGCACCTCAGCAAAACCGATTACAACAACTATCTTCAATGCTCAAAACAGCTTTGGCTAAGTAAATTTCGTAAAAATTTAAAGCCCGAAATAACCGAAATTCAGCAGTTTGTTTTTGATCAGGGGCATTTGGTTGAGGCGTACGCGGATAAGCTTTTTCCGAATGGCGCGACCGTTAAGAATTGGTATGAAAAAGGACGCCGGGAAACGCAAACTCTTATCTCTAATGGCCGTAAAACTATTTTTCAGGCCAACGCGCTTACAAACGATCTTTACTGTAAAGCGGATATACTGAATTTCAATGAAAAAACCGGCTTATGGGATCTGTACGAGGTTAAATCCACAACAAAAGTTAAACCCGAGCATATTCCGGATGTTTGTTTTCAAAAAATCGCATTCGAGCGTGATGGAATTCCCATTGGCCGCACTTATTTAATCCACCTTAATAAAGAATATGTGAAAAAAGGTGAAATTGATCCAAAAGAACTGCTTACAATCAACGATATTACCGATGATGTTGAAAATCTTAAACAGATAACCGAACAAAATATCCCAAAAGCTCTGGAAATTTTAAAACTTGCCCGGGAACTTAAAATCAGCATTGGCAAGCAATGCGATAATCCTTATGAGTGTGCGTTTAAAGAGTATTGTTGGGCTTATGTTCCTGAATTTTCGATTTTTGATATTAATCGTATTAATCAAAAGCAGCTCACTGAACTGCAAGACTTAAACATTGAGAAAATCGCGGACATTCCCGATGATTTTGAACTCACCGAAAAGCAGCAAAATCAGGTTGAGGCCACAAAACAAGGCAAAGCGATTATAGATAAAGAAGCAATAAAGAGCGAGCTTTCGCAGCTTAAGTATCCTTTGTATTTTTTGGATTATGAAACTTTTGCGCCAGCCATCCCCCTTTTTGACGGACTTAAGCCGTACCAACACATGGCTTTTCAGTATTCTTTGCATGTTGTCGAGCGTGAGGGCGACGAGCCTAAGCACTTTGAATATCTGCATACGGGCAGGGATAATCCGATTCCTGCTTTGCTTAAAAGTATGCGTGCGAATATTGGTGATGCGGGTTCTGTAATTGTTTGGTATAAAGGGTTCGAAATGGGGCGGAATGAAGAAATGGCGGAGATGTATCCGGAGTATGCCGCGTTTTTGGAGTCCGTTAATGCGCGGGTTTTTGATTTAATGGATATTTTTAAAGATCAGCATTATGTGGATGCCGATTTTAAAGGCAGTTGTTCTATAAAGAAGGTTTTACCGATTTTGGTGCCGGAACTTTCTTACGACGATCTGGAAGATGTGCAGGAAGGCTCGTTGGCATCGCTATACTGGTATAAGTATGTATATGGCGGCTCTGAGGTGAAGGAGCGTGTGGAGGCGAATTTACTTAAGTATTGCGAGTTGGATACGATGGCGATGGTTTCGGTTTGGGGGAGGTTAAGAGAGATTATTTAAATATGCATCTATTCTTGCTGCATCCTCGCGGGATTTTTTATTTTTCATATATATCTCAATAAAATCGACAGTATCTTCATGAACACAAAAACTAAAAACAACTCTGGTTTTACCTGAGCCTTTTAAACTTCGCACCATTAATCTTGTTTTGACTATTCTTAAGCCTTTTTTTAGATTCTGTTTTAGGGTGACAAACCGTTTATTGTTATCAAAATCCACAACCGGAATAGCTTTTTCAAAATTCTTTAAATCACCTTCCAGTGAAGGGATTTTCTTTTTCATTTTTTTAAGATCTTTTTTAAATTCATCTAAGTAATTAAACTGCATCTTCGTACTCTCTTACGGAATAAGGATCATTACGATAAAAAACACTTTCGTAATTAATTTCTTCACCATCCTCTTGTGATGCCCAGGGCACATCACCATGAGAATAATTGCTAAGGTCTGTTGCGGATTTATCTGAAAGGCGCGAAAGAACAGAATCAATCAATTCAAGCTCCTGAGCATTAAGTTTTGATAAATCAGGAGTTACATGCGGCAAGTATTTGCGTTGTTCAAAAGTAAAATAATGGCTTTTAACTTCCTCTATCTCATCACCTTCCTTCATTTCCTCAATAACTTTTATGAATTCCTTTGGAGTAGGCCCGTGGTGATTTTTGATGTATGTTAAGCCCATCAATTGTTCTTCGTATTTTTCATAATAATCAAAATCAATAAAATATAGGAGTTTATATAAAACGGTTAAGCCCACATTTGGCTTGCCTCCAACTTTTTCGAGAATATAAAGAAAAACCTGTTTAAATTTGTCGAGTTTTTTTTGCGGAATTTCAATACGGACATCACCTGTATTGTCAGATTCATGAGTTTGCACTAATTCGAAAATTTGTTTTATCTTATTTTTTTCCTCTATTTTAAGAGGACGATAGCCTTTTTCGATCTTAATAAGTGTAGGCCTTGAAATATCAAGGCGTCTCGCAAGCTCTTCCTGCGACATATTGAACTT
>CAYFUK010000037.1:0-12535 GCA_964346325.1 uncultured Candidatus Peribacteria bacterium
ATGAAAGATGATAAAAATTACGTATACGTTAAAATAACAAAAAATGAAGATTTTCCTCGGATAAGAATTGTAAGGAAAGTAGAAAATGACGGTGCTTTATATTTTGGGCCTAAAACAGCTTCGGGCAAAGTTAGAAAAACTCTCGATGTTTTAAAAAAAGTTTTTCCGTACAGACACTGCAATTTATTCATGAAATACACAAAAGACGGAAATGTTACAGTGACCAAAAAAACAATAAAGTATCCCTGTCTTGATTATCATATAAAACGCTGTATAGGGCCATGCGTATGCAATTGTACCAAAGATGAATATGATGAAATAATAAAACAAATAATACGATTTTTAAAAGGACATACACAAGAAATAATCGATTCATTAAACGGACAAATGACTAAAGCTGCAGCTGATAAAAAATATGAAAAAGCTGCCAAATTGCGTGACAAACTGCATGCAATTACAGAAATCAGTGAAAAGCAGATCATAAGCGCTCCAAACAGAGAAGATATTGATGCAATTAATTTTGTTACGGAATCCGGCAGAGTATTTTTTACTTTATTTTTAATACGTGACGGTAAACTTATAAACCAGGAAAATTTTGAGTTTAAAACAGTCGATTTTAAAGAAAAAATACAGGATAATGAGGAGATTTTGGAATCATTCATAAAACAGTATTATGAAAAATGCACTGACTTTCCAAAAGAGGTATTGTTGCCTGAAAAAATTAAAAATATAAATTTATTGGAAAAATGGTTGTATGAGATAAAAAAAGCTAAAATTAAAATTACTGTTCCGCAAAAAGGTGAAAAAGATAAAATAATCAAACTCGCAGCTAAAAATGCTGAAAATTTTGCAAAGATGAGCAAAATAAAATGGCAAAACGACGAAGATAAAAGCAAAAGAGCCTTGGAAGAGATAAAAAATAAATTGAATTTGAAAAAACCTCCAAAACGTATTGAATGTTTTGATGTTTCTCATATTTCGGGAACTAATCAGGTTGCATCCATGGTTGTTTTTAAAAACGGTGTTCCATCGAATAAAGATTATCGAAGATTTAAAATAAGAACACTCAAAGAAGGCAAACCTGATGATTTCGGCGGTATGCTGGAAGTTTTGAAAAGACGGTTTTTATACCTTGTTAGAAGTAAAAGTGATGTTAAATTCAGAAAAAAAGGAAATATTGTAAAAGGAAGTGTAAATAAAGAACCAGCAGGTTTTTGCAAGCATGAAATATTTGATGATTTTGATTATTTTTATGATATAAGAATTAAGAAAAATCAAAATGATTTTTTGTTGGCACTTGTTCAAAGAGCAAAGAACAATCGTGTATATCTTGCCGCTAATAAAAATCTTTTACAAGAATCCGAGAAACTCGGCTTTACTCATATAAAAAAAATTCCCGATAAAATAAAGTTACCCAAAGGTAAAATTTGCCTTCTTTTCAATAAATCAAAATACAAACAGGAAAAAGGCTTTGTGGAAAAACCTGATTTGATAGTTGTTGATGGAGGTAAGGGCCAGTTAACACAGGCGATTAAAATTCAAAAAGAATTTAAAACCGATATAAAAATTGTTGCATTGGCAAAACGAAATGAAGATGTTTATGTCCCGGGCAAAAAGGATCCCGTACCCTTTGCCAAAGACTCCGAAGCTTTATATTTGCTTCAGCAGATACGCGATGAAGCGCATAGATTTGCAATTACTTACCATAAAAAACTCAGAAGCAAAACAATTTTTAAATAAAAAAACCCGGGAGGACGATGATTTGTTTTATCACTCGTGCACACCCGGGAATTTAGCTGATAAGCTTCTGTTGTAGCGCTCTAACTTTACTAGCCGATCCTTCTTGTCGCATCGAGTGCAGTTAGAGCGCCTCGAAGGAAAGAGGGAAGCCTTTTTGTCTCGATGCTCGGCAAGGTCACGCCGATTTGATCAAACAGATTACTTACTTCTCTTCTGGTGATCGGGCCTTTGCTCGTATCCAGGCAGTCGAGAATCGTTCTGCGAAAGCCATTGATTTTTTTATTTTCAATGGCCCATCTGGTCGCTTCCCGCGCGAAGCGGTTGGCTCCGACGGTACTGACGACTAATCCGGCAATGTCACTTTTGAGATTGAATTTAACTTCGATCTCACCTGTGATTTTACTTTTTCTCGCCAAGATTTGTCCCTCCTGATATCAAATAAATTGATATCATGTTAGTTGTTTTGACCCTTTAATGGTCGTTCCTTTGCACAACAAAACCAAACTTTTCAAGCTAAATTAAGTCGCAGATATAGAAGCCAATACTTATTTGAAAGTATAACTCATCTGACAAGCTTATTGTTTAATCTATTTTTGAAGTAAAGTCAATAATTGGTGCCGAAGGAGGGACTCGAACCCTCACTCCATTGCTGGAACACGATTTTGAGTCGTGCGCGTCTACCGGTTCCGCCACTTCGGCATAATTAACTTTTGACATCTGACATTTAACCATTGACCGGAGGCAAAAGTCAAAGGTCAATACTCAACTGTTACTATTAAATGCTTTCTGTTAAAATGCAATAAGTTTAAATAATATAATTATGTTTTGCGATCAGGCTAAAGTAAAGTTTGAGGCAGGTAAAGGAGGTAACGGCTGTGTAAGCTTCAGACGTGAAAAATTTATTGCAAAAGGCGGGCCCGATGGGGGTGACGGTGGAAATGGCGGCGATATCATATTACGGGCTGATGAAAATCTGAATACACTTTCAACATTCAGAACTCAAAAATATTTTAAAGCCGACGATGGCAAACCAGGGCAGGGGAGTAATAAACATGGTAGGAATGCCGAAGATTTAATATTAAAAGTTCCCGTTGGTACTTTAATTCTCGACGAAAATACAAAAAAGCCTTTTATAGATTTAAATAAAAAAAATCAGACTTTTATAATTACAAATGGCGGTAAAGGCGGTAAAGGGAATGCACGTTTTGCTTCCAGTATTTTACAGGCACCACGTTTTGCCGAAGTTGGTGAACCGGGTGAAGAAATCGAAGTTTTACTTGAACTGAAATTAATCGCAGATGTGGGAATAATCGGTCTTCCATCAGCGGGCAAATCAACTTTAATTTCAAAAATATCAAATGCCAAGCCTAAAATTGCGGATTATCCATTTACAACACTTGTTCCTAATCTTGGAATAGTTGATGTAGATAAAATCACAAAAACAAATATTAAAAAATCGTTTGTATGCGCCGATATTCCGGGGCTTATCAAAGGAGCGCATGAAGGTAAAGGTCTCGGCGATGAATTTTTAAAACATATAGCAAGAACCAAAGTTTTAATACACATTGTTGATATAAATGAACAAGATATAAAAAAAAGTATTAAAGATATTAATGATGAATTAAAAAAATATGATAAAAATCTTTTAAAAAAACCGCAAATAATAGCACTGAATAAAATCGATACGGTTGATGATGAATTATTGAATCTCATATTGAAAGAACTTAAAGAGAAATTAAAAAAACATAAGATATATCCGATTTCAGCCGTAACCGGTAAAGGAATTTCTGAATTGATTATTGCAACAAATAAATTATCAGAAAAAGAATTAAGTAAAAAAGACTCCAAAAAAGAAGAAATAATCAGTGAACATAAAGTTTATCGTCCTCATTTGAAACTTGCATCAAAACGCTTTGAAATTAAGCAGATACAAACAGGCTCTTCCAAAAGAAATAAATTTAAAATTTCGGGCAAAAACATAGAAAAAATTGTTCAAATGTCGGATTTTAATAATGAAGAAGCAATCGAACGAATCTACCGATATCTTGAAAAATCAGGTATCCAAAAAAAACTATTGGAAAAAGGCGCAACCGAAGGCGATGAATTATATATAGGCAATAAAATTTTACTCTTCAGAAAATGAAAATAATAATAGGGCTTGGAAATCCCGGAAAAAAATATGAAAAAACAAGACATAATGTGGGTTATAGAGTAATTGATAAATTACACGAATTGCTTAATTTTGATGAATTCGCTGAAAAAAACAAATTTAATGCTTTGATTAGCGAAGGTGAATTCAGAGATGAAAAAGTCATACTGGTTAAACCTTTAACTTATATGAATTTATCCGGAAGAACCGCTAAGTCAATTACAGATTTTTTTAAGATTTTGTATCATGATATGTGGATAGTTTATGATGATCTGGATTTCGAGGTCGGTAAATTTAAGATTAAAGAGAACGGTAGTGCGGGAAGTCATAATGGTATGAGCTCAATAATTCAATCTATCGGGTCACATAACTTTCCAAGATTCAGAATAGGCATAGATTCAAGAACCCCTGAACAAAAAACTAATGAATCAGCTGGAAATTATGTTTTGAGCAAATTTTCTTTTAAAGAAAGAAGGTTAATGAATCAGACTATAGAAAATGCTGCTGAATCGATTATATATGCATTGGAAAACGGAATTCCCAATACAATGAATAAATATAATATAAAATAGCTTGCATTTTTTGCATGTTTTCTTTAGATTATCAGGGCATTTAACTAATTTTAATAATGTACGCAATAGTAGAAATTCAAGGCAAACAATATAAAGTTGCTGAAAAAGATAAAATTGAAGTTGATCGCTTAAAAGATCAAAAAGGAAAAATTACTTTTGATAAAGTACTTTTATATTCAAAAGATGATAAAAATATAAATATAGGGAATCCATATGTTAAAGATGTTAAAGTTGAAGCGGAGATATTGGAAGAAAAAAAAGGGGATAAAATAAGAGTATTTAAAATGAAACCTAAAAAAAGATATCAAAGAACCATCGGCCACAGAAACAATTTATCTGTTATTGATATAAAAAAAATAACTGCCGGATCAACATCCGGTTCAAAAAGTTCATCAAAAGAAGAAGAATAATTAATTATTCCATTTTATTGAGTATTTTTTCAAGTTCTTCTGGAATATCTGTTTTAATATGAATCTGTTTTCCGTCTGATTTATTAAATTTCAATTCGGCAGCGTGCAGAAAAAACCTGTTTATATCAAATAATGAGTTGATTTTTTTATTTCCGTACAGATTATCTCCTATAACCGGATGGTCGATTCCGGCAAAGTGAACTCTTATCTGATGTGTTCTGCCTGTTAGAATTTTAACTTTAATAAAAGCGAATTCATGGCCTTTAAAATTATAAACAGCTTCTACTTTGTATTTTGTAATTGCTTCGCGTCCTTCTGCTTCGGTTGAAAGAGTTACTTTTTTATAATCGCGGCCTGCGCGTGCGAGGGGGGAGTCAATTGTACCTTCTGTTGTTTCAGGTTGTCCCAATACGAGCACGAAATAGTATTTTTCAATTTTACGATCTTTCATTTGTTTAATTAAAAAACGGTGCATTTTGTTATTTTTGGCGATTATTAAAAGCCCTGAAGTGTCTTTATCAAGTCTATGTACAATACCCGGCCTTGAATCACCTGAAATATTACTTAAGTTTTCAGAACCGAATTTATAAAGAATAGCATTAACCAAAGTTCCCGATAAATGTTTTCCTTCATCAGTCGGATGAACAACCATACCGGAAGGTTTGTTGACTACAGCTAAATCTTCATCTTCGTAAACGATTTCAATATTCAAATCTTCAGGTTCGGGCAGTTTTATTTGTAAATCAGGCAGTTCCGCATTTACATCATCGCCTGTTTTTAATTTATAATTGGATGGTTTTTTATCAAAATTAACCATGATTTTTCCTTCTTTGATAATTTTTTGAAACATTGACCGCGAAAAATCCGGATATTTTTCTGATAAAAACTTATCCAATCTTTTGCCTGACTCGTCTTCGGTAATTATCATAGACTATTTTGTTAAACCCGCTTTCCAGGCCATATCGAATATTGCTTTGTGAGTTTTGGCTATTTCATGACTTTCAAAAACAACTCCCAATAATTCATTTTTTGCCAAAGAAACTATTGATACTTTATCATCATATATATTTATTTCATTTTTAAATTCCATAATATCTTTTGGCATCCACTTTGCTTCAATTAATAAATTCTTGCGTTTACTTAATGTTGGATATTCTTTATTAAAAAAATCTCTTACGGCTTTTGTATCTTCAATAAGAACCCTTACGGGAATTCTATATTTTTCTATTCTTTGTGTTGCGTAATGATGTATGAATTCCTGAAGATTTTTTGATGAATTCATCCATGAATTATATGCCGCCCATGCTCTTATAGGTTCAGTTGCCGTCAAAGTATCTTCCATAGCTCTTTTTATACCTTCTTCGCCTTCATAGAATTTTACTTTGGGTTTTATGCTCAAAGGATTTATTAATGAATAAAACTCAGGTAATAATTGTTCGAATTCATTTTTGTATTCCTCCATTTCTTTTTCTTTGCTGCTTAAATCCTGCAATATCGTTTTGGGGTCGGCGGCAGTGAAGTATTTAACATCAGCTCTTACATGCTGATTCACATAACCTTTTTTTATAAGACTTTCAAGAACAAGATAAGTGGTTGATCGGTTTATTCCGGCTTTTTTACCGATTATACTTGCCGGCTGTGATCCAAGTTCCAATAAAGCAAGGTATACTTCGGATTCTTTATCGTTTAAACCTATTTTGTTTAAAATCGTTGTTAACATTTTTATAATTTATGTTGTTTGTAGTCACCAACACGTTAATTATTGCATTAGCTCTACAAAAAATCAAGCAATTTTAGTTAGGTGTTATAAACTATTGATAACTTTTTGATAATAATATATGATTTAAATGCAGCTAGATTGATGGGTTCTCAAGCAGACCCACGTCTAGCTACACCAAAAGAGTAGAAGCCCAAAAAAGTAGAAGATGAGCGCGCTTCTACTTTTTTGTATTATATTCTTTTATATTTACACATTGGTAAAAAAACAATAGTATAAATTAGGTTGATTTAAAGAAATCTTTGATTATATTATTATTTTGATCAATCCCCGTTGATAAAAACACACCTCCAAAATCAATCTTTGCAACAGCAACAGAAGAGCCCGATGCATAATATTTAATAAGCACTAATCATGATCGATACAACTGACAATAAAATTGAAAATCTACTTGAAAGAGGTGTGGTCGATGTAATTCAAAAGGATAAATTAAGAAAAAAACTGCAATCAAAAAAACAATTAAGAATTAAACTCGGGATCGACCCTTCAGGAGCTGATTTACATATAGGACACATGGTTGTTATTAAAAAATTAAAGGAATTTCAGGATTTGGGACATCAAATCATATTATTGTTCGGTAATTTTACCGGACAAATAGGTGACCCCACAGGGAAGATGGAGACGCGTAAAGCTAAAACAAAAGAAGAACTCGATGCAAATGCGCAAAAATATTTAAAACAGGCGAGTTTTTTTCTTGATGTTGATAATGTTGAGGTAAGATGGAATGCAGATTGGCTCGCAAAACTTTCATTCGCTGATGTTGTGCAATTGGCATCAACTTTTACTGTTTCACAAATGATGGAACGAGATATGTTTCAGGAAAGGCACGATAAAAATATGCCGATTTCTGTGCATGAGTTCTTTTATCCGCTAATGCAGGGTTATGATTCTGTTGCATTGGAGGCTGATGTGGAAATCGGCGGGACAGATCAAACTTTTAATATGCTTGCAGGTCGTACGATTCAAAGAGCTTATAATATGACTGAGCAGGATATATTAACCGTCCCTATTTTGGAAGGAACCGACGGTATTAAAAAAATGGGTAAATCCGAGGATAATTATATTGCCGTTGATGATGATCCAAATGATATGTTTGGAAAAGTAATGAGCATTCCTGATGATTTAATTGTAAAATATTTTGAACTTACTACAAATATCCCTTTGGATGAAATAAAACAAATGGAACAAGCTATAAAAGACGGAGAGAATCCAATGTTTTACAAAAAGAAAGCGGCAAAAGAAATCATTGAAATTTACCATGATGAACAAGCCGCCGAGATAGCCGAAAAGCAATTTACAAAAGTATTCAGCGAACATAAATTGCCTGATGAAATGCCTGAAATTAGTACAAGCGGCAATATAAATCTTATAGATTTGATGGTTCAAAATAATATGGCACCTTCTAAAAGTGAGGCAAGAAGACTTATAAAACAGGGGGCGGTAAAATATGATAATGTAAAAGCAGAAGCTGAAGTATTGGATATAAATAAGGGAAAGCATGTACTCCAAGTTGGCAAAAGAAGATTTCTTAAAATTATTGTTAAAGGGTAATTTGTCATGCTAAACTTATTTACCTGCCATTAATAGTTTTTATGCTAAAAACTCCCCTTAGAGATATTTTGAGAACAACATCAAGGCATTTAAACAAACTTAAAGATCTCGGCATCAGAAATGCCGGAGATTTATTTAAATATTTCCCTCGAACTTACAATGATATGAGTGAAACAACTAAAATTGTTGATTTAAAGACAGATCAAACAAATGTTGTTAAAGGTATAATTACCAATTTATATACACAGCGCACAAAATACGGTAAATTTCTAACAAAGGCTGTATTAACTGACGGTTCCGGTTCCGTTGAAATTGTATGGTTTAATCAGCCTCATATTAAAAGAATGATAGCTAATGGAAGTGAAGTTGTTTTAACAGGTAAACTTAAATTTTCTTTTGGGAAATTAACCTTGCAAAGCCCTCAAATTGAAATGCAAAAAGATGAACAAATACATTCCGATCGTATTGTTCCTGTTTATCATGAAACCGAAGGTATATCATCAAAATGGCTCAGAGAAAAAATAAAACCTCTTATTGATGATTGGAGCGCTTATTTTAAGGAATACTTGCCTTTCACAATAATTGAAGATCAAAATTTAATAAGGTACAAGGAGGCAATTAAAAATATCCATTTTCCGGAAAATGAAGAAAGACTCAATCTTGCAAAAGAACGACTTTCTTTTGATGAACTTTTTTTACTGCAGTTAAAAGCATTACAGAAAAAATGGTACTGGCAGCAAATCGCTTCGGAAGAACAAAAACAGATACCTCAAAATATAGAATTAATTCGTGAATTTTTAGACACATTGGCTTTTGAACTTACAGACGCGCAAAAAAAAGTTTTATACGAAATATTGCAGGATCTGGAAAAACCCTATCCAATGAGCCGACTTGTGCAAGGTGATGTTGGTTCGGGCAAAACAGTTGTTGCTGCAGCCGCTATATTGCAAGTAGTTAAAGCCGGTTTTCAATGTGCTCTAATGGCTCCAACTGAAATTCTTGCAAAACAGCATTATTTAAGCATAAGTAAAGATTTAAAACCTTATGCTTTAAATATTCAGTTTGTTTCCGGAAGCACAACGGAAAAACAGAAAAAAGAAATTATTAAACAGATGAAATCCGGTACGGTTAATATAGTTATAGGAACGCACGCATTAATACAAGAAGGGATCGGCTTTAAAAAACTGGGTCTGGCAATTGTAGATGAACAACACAGATTCGGTGTAAAGCAAAGAAGTATTTTAAAAAGTTTCGGAAGTCCGCATCTTTTAAGTCTTTCAGCTACACCAATACCAAGAACTCTCGCTATGACAATTTATGGCGATCAGGATTTGTCAATTATTGATGAATTGCCGAAAGGAAGACAAAAAATAATCACCGGACTAATTCCCGAAAAAAAACGCATCGATGCCTATAGATGGATTGAAGATCAGGTAAATAAAGGACGTCAGGTTTTTGTTGTATGTCCTTTAATCGATGAATCCGACACACTTGGTGTGAAATCCGTAAAACAGGAATATCTGTTTTTAAGTGAGCATATTTTTAAAAATTTTAAAATCGGATTATTACACGGAAAATTAAAGTCCGATGAAAAAGAAGAAATAATGAATAAGTTCGCAGCGAATCAAATAAATATACTGGTTTCAACTTCGGTTGTTGAGGTTGGAATTGATGTACCCAACGCTACCATTATGATGATTGAAGGCTCTGAGAGATTCGGATTATCACAATTGCATCAATTCAGAGGCCGCGTGGGCAGGGGAGAGCATCAGTCTTATTGTTTTCTTTTTACAAATTCCGAATCCCGGGAAACCCGCCAACGACTAAATGCAATGGTAAGATACAGCTCAGGTTTCAAACTGGCCGAAATAGATATGCAGCTCAGGGGAACGGGGGAGATATATGGTGTTCGGCAAAGCGGAATTCCCGATCTTAAAATGGCGAATTTGACAGACAGTATAACAATAGAAAAAGCCAGAACAGAAGCCATGAAAATAATCGAACATGATCCAAAATTAATTAAATATCCCAAATTAAAAGAAAAAATTGAAGAATATGAAGATGTCTATGTTAAGGACTAGTTGACCGACTCTAAAATTTACTTTATTAATTTAGTTGATTAATTAATTTAAAATTATGAAAACTTCAGCGGAATTCTTTTCGGTTTATGATGATATTGAACCAAATGCCATTCAGCGTGCGCAAAACGCTTTTGTCCGTGACCCAAGGCCCGCAACAACCGAGGTACAACCTGAGGAACGGAAGCACAGTGCCGCTCAGGGCTTTTTACTGAATGATGAAGAGCAGAATACCGTAGATCTGGATGGAAATCCCATTAATAATACCGTAGGTGTAATTTTTGAAATGAAATCCGTAAAAGAAGCAATTAAAAGATTCAACCATGATTTAATCCATGATCCTGATAAACGAAGATATTTGGGCCCGGGCGATAAACAATTACAAGAGGTTGAAACAACAACTAAAGAAGTTTTATTTGGCGAAAATAATCACAGAATAGTGACTGTTCCGGTACCGGGGATGGCTGTTGGTTTTAAAGAAACCGCGGAATTGATTCAAAGAGAACATCCTCAAATCGACACTGTAATCAAAGGTACAAACGGTTACGGAGGCTACAATGGAGTTTTAAGCAAACTTTTCAAAAACATGCTGACTTATCGTCATTCAACCGATGATCATAAATTCGATTTTGATTCTTTTGAAAAAACTTTAAGGCAGTTGCCGGATCCGCGCAAAGTTATGCTTTTGTTGCAGGCAGATGCATACAATTACATCGGAGTTAATCCAACATCGGAACAAAAACAAAAAATTGCCGCACTTCTGGAAGAACTTGGCATTTTCACGCTTGTTGACAGTGCATATCAGGGACTCGTTAATGATCTGGATGCGGATGCAGAGCTTCCACGTTTGTTATCTAAAACAAAAACTCCATTTGTTGTTTATGATTCTTATTCTAAAAAAGCGCAATTATATGGAATGCGCATTGGATTTCTTCATTTTGCAACAGGCGATGAAGCTCAGGCTTCAATACTGCGCAAAAATTTATTTGCGCAGTTAAGAAACAATATGCTAACCGGTTCAGTTAATTTCAGAATGATTTATCAATTATTAAATGATCCTGAACTTAAAAATATTTGGAAAGAAGAAGATGTTCCTTCTGCACGTAGGATACTTGTAGAAACAAAATCCCAAATGGCCGCGCTTTTAGGCGAAGAATTCGAGTTTATCAGCCCGGCTCACACTCAGGGTATGTTTAATGGCGTACCGATAAAACATGAAGGCGGCGAATGGATGCAGCAAAAAGGCCTCTATGTTGTAAATGCCGAGAATGAAGATACCGGCACTGGAGCTTTACGTATCAATATGGGAAGTATAGCCAGGGACTCTCGTGAATATATTGCCGGAATAATTAAAGAGGCTTATCAGAAGTTTCCTTCATAACCTTCATAATATTTTCGGCTTTATCAAGTGTTTCCTGATATTCGCTTTCAGGATCGGAATCATATATGATAGCTCCACCAACATTAAAAGTGAGCTGATTATTATGTGCAATCACAGTTCTTATAACTATCGATGAATCCATACGCATATCATTGGCAATAAAAATAGAACCTGTATAAAGATTGCGTGTATAATCTTCAATTTCATCTATAATTTCCATGCTTCTGATTTTTGGGCATCCTGTAATTGAACCACCGGGAAAACAGGCGCGCATCAGGCTGCCATAATTTTCATTCGAACGTAATTTCCCCTGAATAATCGAAAGCATCTGCCATACGTTTTTATATCCTTCAATCCTCTTATGGTCTTTAACTTTCACTGATCCGTATTCGCAGACTTTACCAAAATCATTTCTCATCAAATCAACAATCATATTAAGTTCAGCTTCATCCTTTATTGAATTTTTTAATATTGATTTTGATTTGGATCTTGGGAGAGTACCTTTAATGGGCCTGGTTTCTATCTTTTCTTTTTGTGCAAGAATAAAACGCTCGGGAGAATTACTTATAATTGTATGATCACCAAATGGCAGATAAGCTGAAAAAGGTGCGGGGTTGAGCTTAAAAAGATTTTTAAATAATTCAAAGGTATCACCATCGTATTTTGTACGGCATTTATGCGAAAGATTAACTTCATAAACATCACCTTCAACAATATAATTTTTTATTTTATTAATTTTTTTTATATATTTTGATTGGGAATCATGTAGAATTTTGGTTTTAGTTTTAAAACTTCTTTTTTTATATTCCGGAAATTTAAAATCGGAATATCCACCACCTGTATCAACCTGAATCAAATAAATTTTTTTCTTATTATG
>CAYFUK010000038.1:0-11407 GCA_964346325.1 uncultured Candidatus Peribacteria bacterium
TATTTTCATTATATTATAGCAAATATTGGCTTGTTTTTCAATACAATAAGGCTACAATAAAATTATGGATATTTATGGGATTCTTGCACATCCGGCTTATCATTCACTCTCTCCCGCAATGCACAATGCGGGGTTTAAAGCTTTGGGAATTAATGCGGATTATCAATATTTCGATGTTACATCTGAAAATCTTGAAGAATTTATAAAAAAAATGCCTGAAAAAAATATTAAAGGATTAAGTATTAGCAAGCCTCATAAAGAAAAGATTTTGGATTTTATTCATAAGAGAGATGATCATGCAAAAAAAATAGGCGCGGTTAATACAGTTTATATTAAAAATAAGGATTATCACGGAACCAATGTTGACTGGATAGGAATAAAAGAACCTATCGAAGAAGAAACAATAATCCGGGGAAAAAAAGTAATAATTTTAGGAGCGGGCGGCGCAGCAAGAGCAGCTGTCTATGCAATGAAAAAATCCGAAGCAGGCTCAATAACAATCCTTAACAGAACGGTTGAACACGCGCATGAACTTGCAAAAGAATTCAATTGCGAATATGGTCCGCTTGATGATTTTGATTATGCGAACATTGTAATTCAGGCAACTTCAGCAGGCTTAAACAAGCCCGAAGGGATCCGGATTGTTCCTAAAGAAAAGATCAAAAAAAACATGCTTGTTTTTGAGATGATTTATACGCCGCTTGAAACGCAGATCATAAAAGATGCAAAAGAGGTCGGCGCTGAATATATTACAGGCGAAAACATGCTTTTACATCAGGGGTATGCTGCATTCGAACTCTGGACAAATCAAAAAGCACCAAGAGAAATTATGAGAAAAGCGGTAATGAATAAGCTTTACTGATTTTCTTTATCGCGCTTCCCTCCTCTTAAAAAATCAATACCTTCCGTATCTTCAGGCTCAGGTTTTTCAGCGGCAATTTCTTCCTCTTCTTCTTCCGTAATTCCGTAATCTTTTGAATATTCCTGAAAAGTCGCGAGATAATCTGTACCCCAGGTCTTAACTATCCACTGATAAATCATACCCACAATTCCAAACATAAATCCCACGGCTCCCCATAAAACAGGTAAAGCAAGGAACAATAAAATAGTGGCGTTTCCGGTGGCCTGATACATCATAATATTAAAAGCAATCGCAAGCAAAATCCCAAATATTGTTGAATATACACCCAATAATGCATATCTGTAATTTGCGATAATTTCAAAAATAAGAGCACTGGCAAGTACACTGAAAACAATCTGCAAACCGGCGGCATAACTCATAAATTCCAGGCCTATGCCCGTAGAAAACAAATATATGGGAATAAGAATAATAAAAACAACAATATTAACAATGAATATCTGAAAAAGCGATGTTGTTATACGATTATATTTATCACGCGCCGTGAAAGAAACAAACAACGGAGAAATAAGATTCGCCCCCAGTGTAGAAGCAAAAACCATACCCATTAAAATAAATATAAATAACGGATTAAGTGTGGTTTCGCTATCGCCCGCAGGTGCCAGAACAGGAGCAACAATTGATACTGTTAAGATATAAACAACAAGCAGAATAACGGTACCCACAATTCCTCCTCCAAGACCCGCGAATGTTCTGGTAATTAAATTAAGGAATGTAAACTGCGGCATTTCTTTTTCCTGTTGTTTTTGTTCCATAAATAAATTTTAAACTCTATTTATTTTACCATAAAATATCAAAATGGTAAAGATTCCAAGAGTTATCATGATATCGGCAAGGTTGAAAACGGGCCATATCCATATCGAAATATAATCAATCACATAACCGTGAATTATTCTGTCGGTATAATTACTTATTGCACCGCCTGCAATCGCACCCGTTACCAACAATACCGATAATTTTTCAAATTTAAGATATTTCAAAACAAGATAAAAAGCACCTACTATAAAAACAGGAACAATTATAAGCTGAAGCAAAAACGGAAGCTGTAGGCCAAAAGCAACTCCGGTATTCTGACTGTAAGTTAATTTAAAAAAATTATCCATTAAAATATAATCATTCACAAGATAAATTGCCGCTATCTCTTTTAAGAGTCTGTCCAAAATAAATATAAACAGCGCCGTAACAACAAAAATGCCAACATTTTTTTTAAAATTTCTTTTCATATCGGCAATCAGTATAACATGAAATATTGCCTGGCAGTATATGATTAGTGTACTATAAGTGCCCGCAGTAATACGCGAAATTTATGCAAAAGACAAAATCAGATACGGTACTTTTAATACTTACTTTTGCACTCCTTCTTTTTGGAGTTGTTATGATAACAAGTATAGGGGTGCCAAAATCAATTCAGCTTTCCGCTCCGGATATTTTATACCCCAACTGCGAACAGGACGGTGTTGACTGCTACCTTTTATTTAAAAATCATGTGATAAGAATACTTGTGGGTCTTCTGGCGCTCTTTATATGCGCTAAAATTCCGTATAAATTCTGGAGAAGAATGTCTTTGCCCTTTTTTGCAATCATGCTTTTGCTTTTATTGTTTGTACTGATAGCGGGTAAGGGTTTCGGAACAATCGCAAAAAGCTGGCTTGTTATTTTTAACACTTCTTTTCAGCCCGCGGAATTCGCAAAACT
Source organism: uncultured Candidatus Peribacteria bacterium (assembly GCA_964346325.1). Lineage (GTDB taxonomy): Bacteria > Patescibacteriota > Gracilibacteria > UBA1369 > PNNO01 > JAUVDZ01. Next base: position 2,615 of record CAYFUK010000038.1, read on the forward strand.
CGCATTGATATTTTATTTAGCCAGGTGGATGGATGAAAAAACAAAAGATGTAGAAAGTTTTCAGTACGGATTTCTTCCATTTTGTGTGATCGCGGGTTTGATCATATTACCTGTTGTTTTACAGCCGGATCTGGGATCGACACTTGTTTTAACTTTGATTGCGGTTTCAATTTACTTTGTTGCGGGTGCGCGAATAAGGCACTTATTATTGGGAACTTTTGCAGCGCTTCTGATTTCAATGATGGTTATTGCAAATGTTTCTCATGTTCGCGAACGTTTTATGGCATACATTACACTTGATAAAGAATGCGTTGAAAATTACTGCTGGCAGTCGCAGCAGGCCAATATTGCAGTTGGCAGCGGGGGTTTCTGGGGAAAAGGTTTAACTCAGGGAGTTCAAAAATCTTATTGGCTACCACAGGCTTCGGATGATTTTATTTTTGCGGCATCCGCTGAAGAACTGGGTTTTATAAGAATATTCTTTGTTGTGCTTGTTTACATTGCAATTGCTTACCGCGGATATAAAATAGCAAATACAGCACCTGATAGATTCTCCATGCTTCTGGCTGCCGGAATAACAACATGGATAACCGCACAGGCATTTATTAACATAGGAGTAAATACGGGACTGCTGCCTGTTACAGGCATTACACTGCCACTCATAAGCTATGGAGGGTCATCCATATTATCCACATTAATCGGAATAGGAATTCTATTAAATATATCAAGATATACAACACCATATGACACACATCGTTTTCACGGGCGGAGGAACAGCCGGCCATATAACACCCAATATCGCCCTCATACGGAAAATTAGAAAAAAGCATCCTGATTATCAAATTTTATATATAGGTTCAAAAAAAGGACCTGAAGCTAAGATGATTTCTGCAATGGATATTGATTTTAAAGGTATTTATACGGGAAAATTGCGAAGATATTTTTCGTGGCGGAATCTTGTTGATTTCTTCAGGATTCCAATCGGTATTGTTCAGTCTTTTTTAATATTAAGAAAATTCAAACCAAAAGTGGTTTTCAGCAAGGGCGGGTACGTAAGTATTCCCGTTACTTATGCAGCTTCATGGCTAAAAATTCCGATTATTCTACATGAATCGGACGTATTGCCGGGCCTGGCAAATACGATGGCGGCAAAAAAAGCATCGGTTATTTGCATGGCTTTTGATGAATGCAAAGTTAATTTTCCAAAAGATGTAAAAAAAGTTTTAACAGGCAATCCCATACGGGAATATCTGTTAAAAGGAGATCCGGATAAGGGTTATGAGATTACCGGTTTTTCGGGGCGCAAACCCGTAATACTTGTAATGGGAGGCAGCCAGGGGGCCAAACACATAAATGAAGCTTTAATTAATGCGTTGCCTGAAATAAGTGCACAAATCATTCACATAACAGGCAAAGGAAAGAAGATAAGAGACAATTCAAAACATTATAAATCCTATGAATATCTTAATAAAGAGCTTGCGGACATATACTCCATAACCGACCTGGTAATATGCAGATCCGGCGCCAACAGTCTTGCTGAAATTGAAGCACTTGGAATACCCGCGATATTAATTCCCATAGGAAAATCAGCAAGTCGTGGTGAGCAAACCCTGAATGCGATTGCATATAAAAAAATTCATCCCAACACAATAGTAATTATGGATGAAGAACTAACGTCCGACAAACTTACAAAGTCAGTGTCGGAACTTACTGACAAGAGTACCAAAAAACAACGGGAAAATAACGCTTTAGACAGGGTGATTGAAGTAATTGAAAATCTTGTTACAAAAAACTGACAATACTTGACTGATTCGGGTTATATGTATATTATGTAAATGTAAAGGTGACTTGGGCGGGAAATTTTATGAAAGTAAAATTTAAATTTTTGGTTTTTGCATTCTAACAAGCTAAACCATGACACTTGTGCTAATAACATCAATTCTCGGCGTATGCTCTGTAGTATTTTGCTTGTTAAGCATTAAAATTTTATATAAATATATTCATAAATATCGTCTTGATGAAAGCAAATATACTCTTTTATTCGGATTTTTAAGATTAAGATACATATCATTTCTATATATTTTTCTGACAATAGGGTTTGCTGTTAGCTCTACAATATTTATTTATTTCATTACATTATGAACTCGGAGACAAACAATACAAACCGTCATTTTAAAGGGCAGTCTTCCAATGAAGTTGTTGAAAGCTTCTGCAGGAAGCACTGGATTGTTATAGCAAAAGATCTTATTGGCTTCTTTATTTTTTTAGGAGTTATTACCGTTACCGGAATGTATTTTAAAAATATTTATGATTTTTTTGTCCGGGATTCGGTTATTGTTAATCTTATTGCTTTTGGATTGGCCGGATTATTCACATTTTACATACACAGGTTTTTTCTCAGAATGATAAATTACTTTTTGGAAATAGTTATTATCACAAATTACAGAATTGTTGTTCTTAAAAAATCTTTATACCTCAAAGATTCAAAAGACGCCACGGATCTGCCCAAAATTCAAGATATTAGAAAACACCAGGATGGAATTTTAAGAAATATTTTAAGATTCGGTGACCTTGAAATTACTTTATCTTCTTCTTCTACAACAAAAATATTAAAAAACATGCCTAATCCGGATTATCATTTCAGAAAAATAAACAGGGTTAAAAGAAACTATATTAAAGAAAGGCTCGGCAAAAACAGGCAAAAACAAGAAGGTATTAAAGAGGAAGATTCAAAGCCTTTTCCAATTGAGGAACCAACGTTTGCAGCTGAAGATTCATTAGGGTAAAATCAAATTATGTATGATTTGATTTTTATAAGCGCCGGAATAGTAATAATTCTTATATTTTTCTTTAGTGTTTCTGTAATACATATAAGAACACTCAGGGATGATATTAATTTACGATGGTATAATCTTGTTGATAAGCTTCAGTATAGGCAGGATCTTTTACCTATACTCATCGAAACAGCAAGGCTTTTTATAACTGAAAAACAAGTGGATTTCAACAGACTAACGGATCAAACAATAAAAGCCCGAATGAATGCCGGAACCGTTACAAAACCTTCTACCGACAAAATTGTATATGAGCATGAGTTCAGCAGACATCTAAAAAAAGTTATTGAACTGTGTGAAACTGCAGATGCCTTACGTGTAAATTCAATATATCTGGAAATAAAAAAAGAAATAAGGGATATTGAAAAAGATATTCACAGGCTCGAACAGGAATATAATGAAAAGGTAAGAAATCATAATAATATTATTGGACGTTTTTATAATATGCCTGCTGCGTCCGCGCTTAGATACGATAAAAAGTTGATTTTTGAATTTGAGTAGAGTCGGCATGCGGAGGAGATTTTAAAAGATTTTCAAAAAAAGTCTTGACGGTGAGCGAGGCCTCACCTATAATGTGAGTATACACTCACTATTAATTATTTTATATGGTTGAATTTTTAACGGACAAACAAAAAGCAGTGTTGAAATATATTGAAAAATTTCAGTTAAAACACGGCAAATCACCTACTATACGTGAAATGCGCGAACGTTTTGAGGTTAGTTCCGATAACAGCATTATAAAACATTTAAAAGCACTCGAAGATAAAGGTTATATACAAAAAGACGATACACCCCGAGGCATTAAATTACTGGACGAAGTAAAAAAACGTCTTGAAAGTGCCACAATAAAACTGCCCTTACTTGGTCATATACCTGCGGGCGGGCCGATTTTAACCGAAGAATATATAGATTCGTGGTATGACGTAGGCCCTGATGTTGCAAATAACGGTGAAAATACTTTTATCTTGCGTGTAAGCGGTGAAAGTATGATTAACGCAGGAATTAATGACGGAGACCTTGTAATAGTGGACAGCAAAAAAACACCCAGGACCGGAGATATAGTTGTGGCTCTTGTTGACGGTCAGAATACAGTTAAAACTTATATCAACAATAAAGGCAAAAAATGTTTACAAGCAGAAAACCCTCAGTACGAAGATATATATCCCGAGGGTGAGTTAATTATACAAGGTGTAGTCATTTCTCTGCTGCGCTTTTACTAAATTCGCGGCCTTAAACCTCAAGAAAGCCTGAAAATTGGTGAGAACCATGCGTATTTTCTAACCCCTATAATTATGAATATCAGAATCCAAACAGCACCAAAACTATGGTTTATTCAGCCCCCGACAAATATGAAAAAAAGAAGTCTGTGTCAAAGAATCAGGCAATGGTCTAAAAACAACAAAAAGAAAAGATACATTTCGAATGGTCAGATGCCAATATGGTAAAATTAAAAAGTTATGGAATTGGATTATGTAAAAATCGCAGTTTTTGTTCCGGCCACCCACGCTGATAAAATTCGCAAAGCCTTGAACGACAGCGGAGCCTGCAAATTGGGTAATTATGACAATTGTTCATTCTCAACAAAAGGTATAGGAAGATTCCGCGGACTTGAAGGGTCAAACCCTTCAATAGGCAAAATAGGTGAGATTGAAAAAGTTGAGGAAGAAAAAATTGAAGTTTTATGCTCGTTTGAAAAATATAAAGAAGTGTTGGAAGCTGTTAAAAAAGCGCATCCCTATGAAGAACCTGCTATTGATGTTTACCCTCTTCTTCGCTATATTTGAAACCTGCTAAAGCCAATAACTTATAGCGAATATGGCTACGCCAATGATACGGCAATATGAAGAAATCAAAGCAAAGAACAAAAACGCGATTTTGCTTTTCAGGCTTGGTGACTTTTACGAAATGTTCGGTGATGACGCAATAAAAGCATCTGAGATTTTAGAAATAACATTAACTGCCCGTAACAAAGGTGATGAGAAAATGCCGATGTGCGGTGTACCGTATCATTCGGTGGAAAATTATATAGCAAAGCTTACACGGGCGGGTTTAAAAGTTGCTATTTGCGATCAAATCAGCGACCCTAAACTGCCGGGAATAGTAAAAAGAGAAATAACCAGAACCATAACACCCGGAACAACTTTCAATAACTCTGTGCTGAATAAAAAAACCAATAATTATCTGGTTTGTATAAGCAGGTACAATGATATTTTCGGGCTGGCTTATACGGATATTACAACCGGCGATTTTTTTGTAACTGAAATTGAAAACGAAAGTGAACTCATTAATGAAATAACAAAAATAAACCCTGCTGAATGCATTTCGGATGAAGAAGATGAAACTTTTAAAATGCTTAAAGACAGTTTTGAATATACCAGTTTTTTTGTGTATGAAAATTTAAAAGACAGTGAAGAAGCAATAAAAAATCATTATGATATACATTCTTTAAATGGCTTTGGCCTTGAAAATAAAAACGCGGCGATCAAAGCTGCCGGATTATTGCTTTTATATTTGATTGAAACACAAAAAAATGAGCTTAAACATCTGAAAAGAATGAGATTTTATTCAACAGCTGAGTTTATGCCGCTTGATGAAGCAACTTTAAGAAACCTTGAACTTATTACAACACTTAGAGATCAGGACAAAGAAGGCTCATTATTAGCGGTGCTTGATGAAACAATAACTTCAATGGGCGGTCGTCTATTAAAAAAATGGCTTTTAAAACCGCTTATTAAAAAAGAGGAAATTCAAAAACGCCTTAATTCGGTTGGAGAATTACTGGGTAATGCCGAATTACTGGGTAATTTAAGAGAAACCCTTAAAGATGCACTGGATATTGAAAGAATAATTTCACGTTTGAGCCTTGGCACAGGAAACGCAAGAGATCTTATCGGACTTAAAAATACGCTTAATAAGATTCCGGAGCTAAAAAAATTACTAAGTGATAGCACATTACTCAGTGATACAAAATTTCAAATGATGGATGACCTGGCCGAACTTATTGAAAGATCAATTGAACCTGAACCGCCGATCACGCTTCGTGAAGGAGGCATGATAAAAGAAGACTATAATCCTGAGCTTAATGAATTAAAAAAAATCACCCGCGAAGGAAAAACTTACATAAAGAATCTTCAGGAAAAAGAAATAAGGAAAACGGGAATAAATTCTTTAAAAGTAAAATATAATAAAGTGTTCGGATATTATATTGAGATAAGCAAAGCGAATTTGGCACTTGTCCCTGATGATTATATTCGCAAACAAACTCTGGTAAACGCTGAAAGATTTATAACACCCGAACTTAAAGAATATGAAGAAAAAATACTGGGCGCGCAGGAGAAGATAACGGAACTTGAATACAAATTATTTAATGAAATCCGTGAAAAAGCGGTTGAAAAAATAGGTGAGATTCAACATAACGCTCAAATAATCGCTGCTCTTGATTGTTTATGTTCATTTGCATATGTGGCAAAGCTAAACAATTACTGCAAACCCGAAATAAATAATAAAAATAAAATTGAAATAAAAGAAGGCAGACACCCTGTTGTAGAAAAGATGACATTTTCAGGTGATTTTATACCAAATGATATCGACTTAGACAATGTCGACAATCGTCTTTTACTTATTACAGGGCCAAATATGGGAGGAAAGTCGACAATTCTAAGACAAGTGGCAATAACTGTTTTAATGTCGCATATCGGCTGTTTTGTACCGGCTGATAAAGCGGTAATCGGATTGGTTGACAGGATTTTTACAAGAGTCGGAGCAAGTGACAATTTAATTAAAGGACAGTCTACCTTTATGGTGGAAATGCAAGAAGCCGCGAATATATTAAACAATGCAACAGAGCGAAGCCTTATAATTCTGGACGAAATAGGACGCGGAACATCGACTTATGATGGTGTAAGCATTGCATGGGCAATAACAGAATACATTCATAATCATATTAAAGCTAAAACTCTTTTTGCAAGCCATTATCATGAATTGATTTCCGTTGTTGATTCGCTTAAATCGGCAAAAAACTTTTCGGTTGGAGTTAAAGAGAAAGAGGATGGCATATTGTTTTTATATAAACTTTATGAAGGAGGCATCGATAAAAGTTACGGAATTGAAGTTGCCAAGCTTGCCGGACTGCCGACTGAAGTGGTGGAAAAATCAAAAACAATCCTAAAAGACCTTGAAGAAGATGTGGTTGACACAAAAATTCAACAAAAAGCACGTAAAGAAAAAATAAACGAGGATCAGATGGCACTCTTTGATCAACCTAGAATTCCCCAAAATCTAAACAAAATAAAAGAGGAGCTAAAACAAATTGATATTAATGGTTTAACTCCCCTTGAAGCTCTTAAAAAACTTGATGAGCTAAAGAAAAATTCCAATTGATTATTCCTTACTCCAACCTTTATATGTAACGTAGTAGAATAATACTGTGATTGGAGCAACAATGGCAGCAAGTATAAACTGCAAAATCATTTGCCACATAATTAAACCTTCCGTAGTGCCCGAAACCGCACGTGCCAAAGGATCAATTATAAATCCTGTAATAATACCCGAAGCAATACCTATTATCAGTCCAAATACAATTAAATAACCTATTAAACGCCAAATATTGCCTTTTGTTATTTTTAAGCCGTCCTCAAGAGCTTTTTTTGTATCGATTTTAGGATTATCAAAGTAAATATAAAAAGCAAACACAGCACGTAGCAACCTGTATATTACAATAATTCCCAAAACAAACAATATTATGCCCAGTATCGGACTGTCCATGTAACCTTGTGTCGCCATTGCATAAGATGTCATAGCTTCATAATCCATATCCTGCATACCTTCCATACCTTCCAGTCCCTGCATCATTTCCTGAAATTCTTCAGGCATCTGATCTGTTGGGGTCTGAGCATTTGCTGTGCTATTAAGAAAAAATGGCGCTATTATCATTACCAAAATAAGCACCCATGCCAGTGAGTACCAAAAAACACGAAGCCCGAGAATGATATAATCCCAAACTCTGTTCAATGCGAATTTAAGACATTCCATAATTGTTGTTTTATGCCCGGCATAAACTTCGGAAGAAGCTTTGATCAAGCCTCCAAGGCTGAGTGCGCCGGCAACAATTGCTACGGCGATATAAACCAAAAACAGAAGTCCAGCTAAACCGAATAATGCACCCAGATCACCATTCATAACTGCCGTAACTACTGTGAGAAGCGCTGAAGGCACCAGGATGGCATTAAAAATAATCAATATGAGCGTTGCAGCAATATAGATACCTGAAAAAAGCAAAGGCTTTTTAGCATAGGTCTTAAAGCTGTCGCTCAGGGCTGTTCCCAATTTCATAGGAAAAGTTGTTAAGTATACCTAAATAAATATATAGGATTTTCACTTGTTTTTAAAGTTTTAATGGATTATTTTTTGATTACCATGAGCATAATTAAAATTCTTCCCGAAAATCTGGTTAACCAAATTGCTGCGGGAGAGGTTGTTGAACGACCTGCTTCCGTTGTAAAAGAACTTTTGGAAAATTCGATCGATGCCGGGGCCGACCGCATCACTTTAGAAATCAAAGGAGCAGGCGATGAATTTATAAGAATCACAGACAATGGTTGCGGAATGGATAATAAAGATGCCAAGCTGGCTTTTGAAAGACACGCCACCAGCAAAATTAAAAGCACTGACGATTTATTCAATATTTCTTCAATGGGATTCAGAGGAGAAGCAATAGCGAGCATTGCTTCGGTTAGCCATATTTTATTAAAAACAAAAACAAACGAAAATGAAACCGGAACTTTAATCTCATGTATCGGAGGGGCAATTGAGAAAAATGAAGAAGTAAGCTGCCCCGATGGCACACAAATAGAAGTTGAAAATCTTTTTTATAACACACCTGCGCGAAAAAAATATTTAAAAACACCCTCCACCGAATACCAGAATATTATAAGAATTTTTCAAGGAATCGCACTTATGAATC